>NZ_CAJPHP010000029.1:0-86966 GCF_905339975.1 Burkholderia sp. BCC1999
CCCGGCGACGGGCGCGTCGCATCGACCAGTCACAGGAGATCACGATGAAGCACACGGCCACCCTGAAACTCGCGTTTGCACTCGCATGCGCAATCGGCTCCGGCGCGGCGCTCGCCGACGCACAGACGCTGCGTTTCGGCCTCGAAGCGCAATACCCGCCGTTCGAATCGAAAGCGCCGAACGGCGATCTGCAGGGCTTCGACATCGACGTCGGCAATGCCGTCTGCCAGACGGCGAAGCTGTCGTGCAAATGGGTCGAGACGTCGTTCGACGGGCTGATTCCCGCACTGAAGGGCCGCAAGTTCGACGCGATCAATTCGGCGATGAACGCGACCGAGCAGCGCCGCCAGGCGATCGACTTCACGACGATCATCTACCGCGTGCCGACCCAGCTGATCGCCCGCACCGGCAGCGGCCTGCTGCCGACGCCCGAATCGCTGAAGGGCAAGCGCGTCGGCGTGCTGCAGGCGTCGATCCAGGAAACCTACGCGAAGGCGCACTGGGAGCCGGCCGGCATCGCGATCGTCGCGTACCAGGACCAGAACCAGGCGTACGCGGACCTGGTCGCGGGCCGCCTCGACGCGACGCTCGTGCTCGCGCCGTCCGGCCAGCGCGGCTTCCTGTCGCGCCCGGACGGCAAGGGCTTCTCGTTCGTCGGCCAGCCCGTGCACGACGACAAGATCCTCGGCAGCGGCATCGCATTCGGGCTGCGCAAGGGCGACGACGCACTGAAGGCGAAGCTCGACGCGGCGATCGACAAGCTGAAGGCGGACGGCACGGTGAAGACGCTCGGCCTGAAGTATTTCGGCGATATCGACATCTCGACCAAGTAAGCGGGGCCGCGCGATGCAGATCCGGGAGACGGTTGCCGCGGGCGGCGGACCGCGCGACGTGCGGCTGTCGGGCGAGGCGCTCGACGGCGTGCTCGTCGCCGAACTGGGCGAGGCGCTCGTCACGCCTTCTGCCGACATCGATCCGCGCTACTTCACCGCGTACAACGAGCCGGCCGGCGTGCGGCCGCGTGCGCTGGTACGCCCACGCAGCGTCGACGACGTGTCGCGCACGCTCGCGCTGTGCGCGCGGCTCGGGCAGCCGGTCGTGCCGCAGGGCGGGCTGACCGGGCTCGCGCGTGGCGCGGTCGCGCTCGGCGGCGAGGTCGTGCTGTCGATGGAGCGCTTTACCGGTATCGAGGCGATCGATGTGGCGGCCGGCACGATGACCGTGCGCGCGGGGACGCCGCTGCAGACGGTGCAGGAAGCAGCGGAAGCGGCCGGCTTCACGTTCGGCGTGGATCTCGGCGCGCGTGGCTCGTGCCAGATCGGCGGCATGCTCGCGACCAATGCGGGCGGCACGCGCGCGATCCGCTACGGCATGATGCGCGAGCAAGTGCTCGGGCTCGAGGCCGTGCTCGCGGACGGCACGGTCGTGTCGTCGATGAACCGGATGCTGAAGAACAACGCGGGCTACGACCTGAAGCAGCTGTTCATCGGCAGCGAGGGGACGCTCGGCGTGGTCACGCGCGCGGTGTTGCGGCTGCATCCGCTGCTCGCCGCGCCGGCTACCGCGCTTTGCCGTGTGCGCGATTACGATGCGGTGGTCGCGCTGTGGAACCGCGTGCGCACGTTGCCGGAAGTCGTCAGTTTCGAAGCGATGTGGCCGGCGTTCTACGATTACGTCGCGCGTCACACGCCGGGCGTCTCGGCGCCGTTCGTCGGCGAAGATGGCTTCGCGGTGCTGATCGAATGCGCGACGAGCGCACCGGGCGGCGATGCGCACCAGGCGCTGGAAACGGGCCTCGCGGCCGGGTTCGATGCCGGGCTGGTGGACGACGCGGTGCTCGCGACGTCGGAGCGGCAGGCGCGCGACCTGTGGACGCTGCGCGAAGGTCTCGCGATCGATGCGCTGCCGCATCTCGTCAATTTCGACGTGAGTTTGCCGACGGGCGAACTCGGCGCGTTCGCCGAACGCTGCGAGGCGGCGCTGCGGGCGCGCTGGCCGGACGTCACGTGCCTGTTCTTCGGCCATGTCGGCGATGGCAACGTGCACATCGGCGTATCGCTGGCCGGGATGACCGACGCGGATCTCGATGCGCTCGATCGCTGCGTGTACGCGGTCGTGCGCGACATGGGCGGCTCGGTGTCGGCCGAGCACGGGATCGGCGTGCTCAAGCGCCCTTATCTCGCGCACACGCGCAGCGACGCGGAAATCGGGCTGATGCGACGCCTGAAGGCCGCGCTGGACCCGCACGGCATCCTCAATCCCGGCAAGGTACTTTGACCGGGTCGATTCCCGTGACTGACGGGAATCGACCTGCGTGACACGTCAGCCGTCCACCCAGCGCAGCGCACCGATCTTCAGGTGTTCGACGACGCTGCGTGCCCAATCGAGCTCCGCATTGAGCAGCACCAGCGCATGTTCGTTCTGCAGCAGGAACAGGCGCGGCACCTGGTCGGCCTGCGCGGTGGCGCGCAGCGCTTCCAGCCGTTCGCGTTCGGCGTCGAGCCGCGCGATCCGCAGTTCGAGTTGATGGCGGGCATCTTCGGCATCGAGCAGCGGCAGGAACGCGAGGCCGGCGCCGAACACCGGGAATTCACGCGCGGGCTCCGCGAGCAGCGCATGCAGCCACGCCTGTCCCGCCGTGTGCCCGGCTTCGGTCAGCGCATATAGCGTGCGCTCCGGAAACGCGCCGTCGCGCTCGGTGTCGTGCACGGCGATCAGCCCGTCGCGCAGCAGCCGGTCGATCGTCTGGTAGAGGCTCGTGCGCTGCCGCACGTTGACGACTTCGTCGTATCCGCGGGCCTTCAGTTGCTGCAGCATCCCGTACGGATGCATGGGCGTTTCGGTGAGCGTCGCGAGGACGGCCAGCGCGAGCGGGGATGGGCGACTCGTTGGCATGAATAGTTATCTAATACCTAGTAAGAATATAACTATTCTCATCGATACTATCTTATTCCACAAGGGTTTCAGCCGAGATGCGATCGCTTGGCGGCCGGCGCGACGGTTTCCATCGTCGCGAGCCCATGCACGATTCCGCAATCCTCGACCGAATGCTCGCCGACGCACTGGCGGCGCAATTCGGTGAGCTGGTCGCGCAGATGCGTGAGTTCCGCGAGGCGCGCATCGACGTGCCCGATGTGATCGTCGAGCAGCGAATTGATCGAATCGCAGCGGTCGGCCGGGGTGTCGGTGAGCTGCAGCAGCGCGCGGATTTCGTCGTGCGCCATGTCGAGCGCGCGGCAGTTGCGGATGAAGCGCAGCCGTTCGACGTGCACGTCGGTGTAGTTGCGGTAGTTCGAGTCGGTGCGCTCCGCATCCGGCATCAGCCCCTCTTTCTCGTAGAAACGGATCGTCTCGGGGGTGCAGCGGGCCGCTTTGGCCAGTTCGCCAATCTTCATGCCTTTCTCCCGTGTAAGGGTTGACCTTGTAGTGGCTTCAGGGTGTTAACTCTACACCGTCAAGCCACAAAGGAGGTTGTCATGACCGACGCCAAGCGTACCCACGACCCACGACACCGTCATGCCGGCGGCGCCGATGCGTGCTGCGCCGACCCGCGCGACACGCACACGGCGACCGTAGCCGACGCGGCGCCGGCGGCCGGCGAGCGCGCGTACGGCGAGGCTGCATCGCGCGGCCATGACCATGATCACGATCATTCGCACGGCGGCGCGCATCAGCACGGCGCGACGTGCTCGCACGACCACGCTGCGCATGACCATGCCGACCACGACCACGACCACGACCACGACCACGACCACGACCACGACCACGACCACGACCACGACCACGACCACGCGGCCGGCGACTGCTGCGCGCCTGCGGCGCTGACGCTCGCGCCGCTGCCGGTCGCGCAGGCGACGGCGTCGGGCCACGTGCGCTCGGCGTTCCGGATCATGCAGATGGACTGCCCGACCGAGGAAACGCTGATCCGCAAGAAGCTCGGCGGGATGAACGAAGTGTCGGCGCTCGAATTCAACCTGATGCAGCGGATGCTGACCGTCGAGCACGTGCCCGGCGCACAGCCGGCGCTCGAAAGCGCGATCCGCTCGCTCGGGATGACGCCCGAGGCCGCAACGGCCGGCGCACCGGCGGCGCGCGTCGCCGACGCGCCCGCGAAGCCGTGGTGGCCGCTGGCGCTGGCCGGCGTCGCCGCGATCGCATCCGAAGGCGCGACGTGGGCCGGGCTGCCGGTGTGGCTCGCGGCGGCGCTCGCGCTCGCCGCGGTGCTTGCGTGCGGGCTCACCACGTACAAGAAGGGCTGGATCGCGATCCGCAACGGCAACCTGAACATCAACGCGCTGATGAGCATCGCGGTGACGGGTGCGATGGCGATCGGCCAGTGGCCGGAAGCCGCGATGGTGATGGTGCTGTTCACGATCGCCGAGCTGATCGAGGCGAAGTCGCTCGATCGCGCGCGCAATGCGATTCAGGGCCTGATGCAACTCGCGCCGGACACCGCGACCGTGCAGCAGGCCGACGGCTCGTGGCGCACGATCGAGGCCGCGCAGGTCGCGCTCGGTGCGGTCGTCCGCGTGAAGCCGGGCGAGCGGATCGGGCTGGATGGCGAAGTCGTCGCGGGACGCTCGACGGTCAACCAGGCGCCGATCACCGGCGAGAGCCTGCCCGTCGAAAAGACGACCGGCGACGCCGTGTATGCGGGCACGATCAACGAATCGGGTTCGTTCGAATACCGCGTGACGGCCGTCGCGGCGAACTCGACGCTCGCGCGGATCATCCACGCGGTCGAGGAAGCGCAAGGCGCGAAGGCGCCGACGCAGCGTTTCGTCGACCAGTTCGCGCGCGTCTACACGCCGATCGTGTTCGCGGTCGCGCTGCTGGTGGCGGTGGTGCCGCCGCTCGTCATGGGCGGCGCGTGGCACGACTGGATCTACCGCGCGCTGGTGCTGCTCGTGATCGCGTGCCCGTGCGCACTGGTGATCTCGACGCCGGTGACGATCGTGTCGGGTCTCGCGGCTGCCGCGCGGCGCGGGATTCTCGTGAAGGGCGGCGTCTACCTGGAAGAAGGGCGCAAGCTCGCGTGGCTCGCGCTCGACAAGACCGGCACGATCACGCACGGCAAGCCGGTGCAGACCGACTTCGACGTGCATGCGGACGACGCCGATGCAGCACGTGTCCGTCACCTCGGTGCGAGCCTCGCGGCGCGCTCCGATCACCCGGTGTCGCAGGCGATCGCGGCCGCGGCGCGCGATGCCGGCACGGCGGCATTCGCCGATGTGCAGGACTTCGAAGCGATCGTCGGGCGTGGCGTGCGCGGCACGATCGACGGCACGCGCTACTGGCTCGGCAACCACCGGCTCGTCGAGGAGCTCGAGCGCTGCTCGACGGCGCTCGAAGCGAAGCTCGACGCGCTGGAGCGGCAGGGCAAGAGCGTCGTGGTGCTGGTCGACGAAGCGCGCGTGCTCGGCATCTTCGCGGTGGCCGACACGATCAAGGACACGAGCCGTGAAGCGATCGCCGATCTGCACGCGCTCGGTATCCGCACCGCGATGCTGACGGGCGACAACCCGCATACCGCGCAGGCGATCGCGCAGCAGGCCGGCATCGACGACGCACGCGGCAACCAGTTGCCGGAAGACAAGCTCGCGGCGGTCGAGGAACTGTCGGCCGTCGGCGCGGGCGCGGTCGGGATGGTCGGCGACGGGATCAACGATGCACCGGCGCTCGCACGTGCCGACATCGGTTTCGCGATGGGTGCGATGGGCACGGACACGGCGATCGAGACGGCCGACGTCGCGCTGATGGACGACGACCTGCGCAAGATTCCCGCGTTCGTGCGGCTGTCGCGCGCGACGCACCGCGTGCTGGTGCAGAACATCGGCTTCGCGCTCGGCGTGAAGGTGGTGTTCCTCGGCCTCACGGTCGCGGGGCTCGGCACGATGTGGATGGCGGTCTTCGCCGACGCGGGCGCGAGCCTGATCGTCGTGGCCAACGGTTTGCGGCTGCTGTCGTCCTCGGGGGCGTTCGGCGGTACGCAGGCCAAGCGTTGAGGAGCGGGCGATGAGCTTTCTGAAACGAATCCTGGGCGGCCACGGCGGTGGCCATGGCAGCGGGCACGGCAACGGCGGCAGTGGCAGCGGTGGTCACGGCGGCGGCGGGCATCACGGCGGGCAGCGCCGGGACGGGCAGGGTGGCCACGACGCACGCGGCCGCGATCGCCATGGCTGGGGCTGGCAGGCGCCGGCCGACGCGAATGGCGGGCAGGGCGGCAACGCGCCGCTGAGCCAGCTCGCGTGTGCGGGCTGCGGCGCGCTCAACGCGGCGGACGCGCGCTTCTGCGCGCAGTGCGGCGCGGCGCAACGCAGCCGGGCCTGCGGCCGCTGCCACACCGCGCTGGCGGCCGACGCACGCTTCTGCCCCGGGTGCGGGACGCAGGCGACGTAACAAGCATGCAGCTCATTTGCGCCGGCCGGGCCTGAACATCGGCCGGCGCGCTTCGTTTCACGGCCGGCGCAGCGGCCCGTCGCTCAGCGCAACGGCAGGTGGATCTCGGTACGCAGGTCGGCCGGCGCCGCGTCCATCGGCGTATTGAGGTACAGCTCGAACGGCGGCGCGTCGGTGGCCTCGCGGCCCGAATGACGCAGCCAGTCGCCATAGAGCCACTGGTAGGCCGACTTCAGGTCCGCATACGGCCCCGTATGCAGCAGCACCGCGTATTCGCCGCCCGCGACCGTCGCGCGTTCGATCGGCGGCAAGGGCTCGACGTCCGGTGCGCCGTCGGCCGGCATGAAGCACGCCTTCGCGCGCAGTTGTGCTTCGGGCGTCGTGTCCGGATCGTCGTAGAAAATACCGATCATCTTCGCGCCCGGGCCGATCAGCCCGTGCTGCCCGACCCAGGCGCCGATCCGCCCGAACGCCTCGCCGACCTTCATGTACGCGCCGGTGTGCGCCACCGCGTAGCCACGCAGTTCCGGCAGCCGCCGGATTTCGACTTCGTGCTTGAACATGTCTTCCTCTCCTCTCTGCAGCGGATAGATCGGCTGGTGGACGCCCGTGCGCCGGTGCGGCGCAGGCGGCACGCAACGCCCGCGCGAACGCGTGCGCCGAACCGTAGCCCGCCCGCCGTGCGATCTCGTCGATCGGCCGCGCGATACACACGAGATCCTCGGACGGGCGCACGCACGATCCACATCCGCCGCACCGTCAGCCCGATCGACTCGTTGTACAGCGCGCGGTACACGCGTTGCCAGTGATACGGCGACAGGCACGCGACTTCGGCGAGCCGGTTCAGGTCGAGCGGGCCGTCGAGATGCGCGCGGATGGTTTCCGAACGCGCGCCACGCGCGCCGCATAGCGGATCCACGCGGGTGTGTCGGCTTTCGTTTCGGCTGTCATCGACGTGTCCGGGCAAGAACCGAAGCCACGGTAGCACGGGCCGAATGGATAAATCTTGCGGAAACGCGTAGTCCCACTGAATCCGCCCCTTTTTAATTTTGCCGAAATGGGGTCTTGCCCCCCTGCGATCTATGACTAAAGTTAAAGACGGTGAAATCGGGTGATCGCGTCATTTTTCTCGGGTAAGTTGCTCGAACCGGGCAGCACGCTTTTCGAAGTACGCAGGTAGTTCGTCGATGTTCAATCGCAACACCACGTTTTTCGGGAGAAGAAGAAATGGATGCTTCCAGCTTCATCACGTCGCTGCAGGCCACGCTAGGCGGATACCTGCCCAAGATCGCCGGCGCGATCGGCATCCTGGTGATCGGCTGGCTGATCGCCGTGGTGGTGCGGGCCGGCGCGCTGCGCCTGCTCAACGCGCTGAAGGTCGACAAGCGGATCACCGACAGCACCGGCCAGGGCGCGTGCGTCGAGCGCATCATCGCCGGCGGGCTGTTCTGGCTCGTGCTGCTCGTCACCGCGGTGGGCATCTTCAACGTGCTCAACCTGTACGCGGTCTCCAATCCGTTCTCGCTGCTCGTCACGCACATCGTCAACTATCTGCCGAACCTGATCGGCGGCGCGGCGCTGACGCTGATCGCGTGGCTGATCGCGTCGCTGCTGCGCAGCCTCGCGAACCGCGCGCTGAAGGCCAGCAAGATCGACGACAAGCTGTCCGAAGGCGCCGGCATGCAGCCGATGAGCGGTTATCTCGGCGACGTGCTGTTCTGGCTCGTGATCCTGATGTTCCTGCCGGCGATCCTCGCGTCGTTCGCGCTGTCGGGCCTGCTGTCGCCGGTGCAGGGGATGGTCGACAAGCTGCTCGCGATCGTGCCGAACCTGTTCGCGGCCGCGGTGATCGGCTTCGTCGGCTGGATCGTCGCGCGCGTGCTGCGCGGCCTCGTGACGAACCTGCTCGTTGCAGCCGGCGCCGATCGCCTCACGCAGCGTCTCGACAGCCCGACGCCCGTGCGCGTGTCGAGCCTGATCGGCACGATCGTCTACGTGTTCGTGTTCGTGCCGACGCTGATCTCCGCGCTCGACGCGCTGAAGATCGAAGCGATCTCGATCCCCGCGACCAACATGCTGAACCAGTTCCTCGGCGCGGTGCCGGACATCGTCGCGGCGATCGTGATCGTGCTCGTCACGTTCTACTTCGCGCGCTTCGTCGCCTCGCTCGCGCAGAAGCTGCTGGAAGCTGCCGGCGTCGACGGGCTGCCGACCGTGCTCGGCGTCGAGCGCGTGTTCTCGGGCATCCTGCAGCCGTCGGTGCTGGTCGCGCGGCTGATCGTGTTCTTCGCGATGCTGTTCGCGTCGGTCGAAGCCGCGAACCGGCTCGGCTTCTCGCAGGTGCGTGACGTCGTCACGCTGTTCATCGAATTCGGCGGCCACGTGCTGATGGGCGGCGTGATCCTCGTGATCGGCGTGTGGCTCGCGGGCCTTGCGCGCCGCGTGATCGAGCAGGCCGACCGGGAACACAGCGTGCTGTTCGCGCGCATCGCGCAATTCGCGATCCTCGGCCTCGTGTTCGCGATGGGGCTGCGTGCGATGGGCATCGCGAACGAGATCGTCCAGCTCGCGTTCGGCCTCGTGCTCGGCGCGATCGCGGTGGCCGTGGCGCTGTCGTTCGGCCTCGGCGGCCGCGAGGCGGCCGGCAAGCTGCTCGACCGCTGGTTCAACCAGCGCGGCGGCGGGCAGTAAGCACGGGCGATCCGGCCCGCGTCGTGCGGCCGGATCGTCGTTGCAACCCGCGCGGCCGGTGTTTCCGCAAGCGAAATGTCAGCCGCGATCTTTGCCGAATTTCGATAACACGTCGTTTAATGACTCTCTAGCATCGATTCTCAGTCGCGCTGGCCGGCAGGCCCGGCGCCTTTGAGGAGAGAGTCCGATGAAAGCAGAGTCGAATGGCCGGCCCGCCGCCGGCGCCAAGTCGTCCGGCCAGCCCGCGCTGCAGCAGACGCTCGGGACCTGGCAACTGTGGGGCATCGCGGTCGGCCTCGTGATTTCAGGCGAATACTTCGGCTGGAGCTACGGCTGGGCGAGTGCCGGTACGCTGGGTTTCGTCGTCACCGCGCTGTTCGTCGCGGCGATGTACACGACCTTCATCTTCAGTTTCACCGAGCTGACGACGTCGATCCCGCACGCGGGCGGCCCGTTCGCATATGCGCGCCGTGCGTTCGGCCCGACCGGCGGTTATCTCGCCGGCGCCGCGACGCTCGTCGAGTTCGTGTTCGCGCCGCCCGCGATCGCGCTTGCGATCGGCGCGTACCTGCACGTGCAGTTCCCGGGCCTCGAGCCCAAGCATGCGGCGATGGGCGCGTATCTCGTGTTCATGGCGCTGAACATCGTCGGCGTGCAGATCGCGGCGACCTTCGAGCTGGTCGTCACGCTGCTGGCGATCTTCGAGCTGCTGGTGTTCATGGGCGTCGTGTCGCCGGGCTTCGCGTGGAGCAACTTCACGAAAGGCGGCTGGTCGGGCGCCGATCATTTCAGCGTCGGCGCGTTCCACGGGATGTTCGCGGCGATCCCGTTCGCGATCTGGTTCTTCCTCGCGATCGAAGGCGTCGCGATGGCCGCCGAGGAAGCGAAGAACCCGAAGCGCTCGATTCCGATCGCCTACGTGGCCGGGATCCTGACCCTCGTTGCGCTCGCGATCGGCGTGATGGTGTTCGCCGGCGGCGCGGGCGACTGGACCAAGCTCGCGAACATCAACGATCCGCTGCCGCAGGCGATGAAGTACATCGTCGGCGCGAACAGCGGCTGGATGCACATGCTCGTGTGGCTTGGGCTGTTCGGGCTCGTCGCGTCGTTCCACGGGATCATCCTCGGCTATTCGCGCCAGATCTTCGCGCTGGCCCGCGAAGGCTACCTGCCGGAGTGGCTCGGCAAGGTGCATCCGCGCTTCAAGACCCCGCACCGCGCGATCCTCGCGGGCGGCGTGGTCGGCATCGCGGCGATCTACAGCGACGAGCTGATCCAGTTCGGCGGGCAGACGCTCACCGCGAATATCGTGACGATGTCGGTATTCGGTGCGATCGTGATGTATATCGTGAGCATGGCGTCGCTGTTCAAGCTGCGCCGCACGCAGCCGAACATGGCGCGGCCGTTCCGCGCGCCGCTGTACCCGATCTTCCCGGCCTTCGCGATCCTGGCGGCGCTCGTCTGCCTCGGTACGATGGTGTACTTCAACGGGCTGGTCGCGCTGGTGTTCCTGGGCTTTCTCGCGGTCGGCTACGCGTACTTCCTCGCGACGCGTTCGCAGCGCGAGAGCGCGCCGGGCGACGCGCTGCTGGAGGAGTGAGCAGGGTGAAGGTAAAAGTGGCAGGCCGTTTCTGACGGCATCCGGCGCGCCCCGTCGAACGGGCGCGCCGTCGGCTTTTGGCTAGGATGGGCAAGGAGGCTCGCAGATGTCCTACACGGAGACGATCGGTCCGCGCATGTACCGCTTCGCGGACCTGAAGACGCTGCTCGCGAAGGCGAGCCCGCTGCGTTCCGGCGACCAGCTCGCCGGTGTCGCGGCGGCGAGCGAGGAGGAGCGTGTGGCCGCGAAGATCGCGCTCGCGGGCGTGCCGCTGAAGGCGTTCCTGAACGAAGCGGTGATCCCGTACGAAGACGACGAGGTCACACGCCTCATCATCGACGATCACGACGCGCAGGCGTTCGCGGAAATCTCGCACCTCACCGTCGGCGATTTCCGCAACTGGCTGCTGTCGCCCCCGGCCGACGGCGCGGCGCTCGAACGGATCGCGCCGGGCCTCACGCCCGAGATGGTCGCGGCCGTGTCGAAGCTGATGCGCAACCAGGACCTGATCGCGGCGGCGAGAAAGCGCCGCGTCGTCACGCGTTTTCGCAACACGGTCGGGCTGGCCGGCCGGATGTCGGTGCGGCTGCAGCCGAACCATCCGACCGACGACGTGAAGGGCATCGCCGCGTCGATGCTCGACGGGCTGATGTACGGCTGCGGCGACGCGATGATCGGCATCAACCCGGCGACCGACAGCCTCGCGGCGATCGTGAAGCTGCTCGCGATGATCGACGGGTTCCGCGAACGTTACGGCGTGCCGACGCAGTCGTGCGTGCTCACGCACGTGACCAACACGATCGCGGCGATCGAGAAGGGCGCGCCGGTCGATCTCGTGTTCCAGTCGATCGCGGGCACCGAGAAGGCGAATTCGAGCTTCGGGATCTCGCTCGCGCTGCTCGGCGAAGCGCACGAGGCCGCGTTGTCGCTCAAGCGCGGCACCGTCGGCAATAACCTGATGTACTTCGAGACGGGCCAGGGCAGCGCGCTGTCGGCGAACGCGCACTTCGGCGTCGACCAGCAGACCTGCGAAGTGCGTGCGTATGCGGTCGCGCGCAAGTTCGAGCCGTTCCTCGTGAACACGGTGGTCGGCTTCATCGGCCCCGAATACCTGTACGACGGCAAGCAGATCATCCGCGCGGGGCTCGAGGATCACTTCTGCGGGAAGCTGCTCGGCGTGCCGATGGGTTGCGACATCTGCTACACGAACCACGCGGAAGCCGACCAGGACGACATGGACACGCTGCTGACGCTGCTCGGTGCGGCCGGCATCAACTTCATCATGGGAATCCCGGGCGCGGACGACGTGATGCTGAACTACCAGAGCACGTCGTTCCACGACCAGCTCTACGTGCGCGAGGTGCTCGGGCTGCGCCGCGCGCCGGAATTCGAGGAGTGGCTGGAGACGATGGAGATCGCCGACGCGCACGGCGCATTGCGCGCGGCGACGTCGCGCGTGCCGCTTTTGGCCGGCGCGAACGACTGGATGGGGTTGTCAGCATGAGCGACGCCGTCGAAAAGAATCCGTGGGGCCAGCTGAAGTCGTTCACGAACGCGCGGATCGCGCTCGGCCGTGCGGGCAACAGCCTGCCGACCGCGCCGCTGCTCGCGTTCAACCTGTCGCACGCACAGGCGCGCGACGCGGTGCACCAGCCGCTCGATTCGGACGCCCTGCGGCGCGAACTGGACGCAGCCGGCTTCGCGACGCTCGGCGTGCAGAGCGCCGCGCCCGATCGTCAGCATTACCTGCGCCGGCCCGATCTCGGCCGCAAGCTGTCCGACGAAGGGCGCGCGCTGCTGGCTGCGCACGGCGACGCGGTGAGCGGCGACGGACCCGATGTCGTATTCGTGGTCGGCGACGGGCTGTCGGCGTTCGCGGCCGCGAAGCAGGCGTTGCCGCTGTTGCAGGCCGTGCGGCCGCGGCTCGATGCGGACGGCTGGCGCGTCGGCCCGGTGGTGGTCGCGACGCAGGCGCGCGTCGCGCTCGGCGACGAGATCGGTGAGCTGCTGCGCGCGAAGGTCGTGGCGATGCTGATCGGCGAACGGCCGGGGCTCAGCTCGCCGGACAGTCTCGGCGTGTACCTGACGTGGGCGCCGAAAGTCGGCTGCCACGACGCACTGCGCAACTGCATCTCGAACGTGCGGCCCGAAGGGCTGCCGCACGCGGCGGCCGCGCACAAGCTGCATTACCTGATGACGCATGCGCGCAGGCTCCAGCTGACGGGCGTCGGGCTGAAGGACGACAGCGATGCGCTGCTGCCGCCGGCGGAAGCAGAGCGGATCGGGGCGGACTGAAAAGGGGCGTACGCGGGCCGCTGCCGCGTGGCGGCATGCGCGCCATTCGAACGGCATGAGGGCGGCCGTCGAGGCGCCCGCTACCCGGCTACCTGAACAGCCGCTCGCACAGAAAATCGACGAATACGCGCAGCTTCGGCGACAGCTGCCGGCTCGACGGCCACACGATCGAGAACTGCCCCGGCGCGATCCGGTAGTCGTCGAGCACGGTGACGAGCGCGCCGTGTTCGAGTGCGTCGCGCGCGAGGAAATCGGGCATGTAGCCGATGCCAAGCCCCGCGAGCACGGTGCCGCGCAGCGCTTCCATGTTGTTGCAGGTCATCGCGGTGCGCAGCTTCAGCGGCGTGCCGTCGTCGGCCGCGAGCGCCCAGTCCTGCAGCTTGCCGGTGGTCGGGAAGCAGTAGCGCACGCAGTCGTGCGCTTCGAGGTCGCGCGGCGTGCGCGGCGTGCCGGCGTGCGCGAGATACGCGGGCGTCGCGCACAGCACGAACGCGAACGGGCCGAGCCGCCGCGACATCAGGCTCGAATCGGATAGCGGCCCGCTGCGGATCACCGCGTCGAACCCGCCTTCGACGACGTCGACCATCCGGTCGTTGAAATCGAGATCGAGCTCGACGTCCGGGTAGCGCTGCCGGAATTCGGGCAGCACGGGCAACAGGAAGCGGTAGCCGATCACCGGCAGGCTCACGCGCAGCTTGCCGCGCGGGCGCTGCGCGGAGGCCGTCACGGTCGCTTCCGCATCGCGGAAATCCTCGAGGATCCGCTGGCAGCGTTCGTAGAAGTGCCGCCCTTCCTCGGTGAGCGTGACGCGCCGCGTCGTGCGGTTGAACAGCCGCACGCCGAGCGACTGTTCGAGCTTCGCGATCGTCTTGCCGACCGCCGAGGCCGAGATGCCGAGCGTGCGGCCGGCCGCGACGAAGCTCAGCGCTTCGGCGGTGCGGACGAAGGCGACGATGCCGGTGAGGTTTTCCATTGAGTCGAAGCGTGCGTGCCGACGCACGCGACCGGGAGAATTGCGGAATTTTAGTCCGTTATATGCGGAACTTCGCGTGGTTTTTCGCGAATTGAATCGGATTTATCTTTTGTCGCTCTGACGGCGCAACCGCGCCAGCTTTTCGAGGAGCGATGATGGATCACCCTGTTTCAGCCGTTTCGGCCCGGTCGACGCGCCGGCGCGCTTGGGTGCTGGCCGCCGTCTGCATGGCCGCGGTCGCGCTGCCGCTGTCGTTTTCGGGCGGTGCGGTCGCGACGCCCGCGATCGGCCGCGACCTGCACGGCAGCCCCGTCGCGATGAACTGGATCACCAACGCGTTCATGCTCGCGTTCGGCAGTTTCCTGATGGCGTCAGGCGCGCTCGCCGATCAATTCGGCCGCAAGCGCCTGTTCGCGATCGGGGTCGGCGGCTTTACGCTGATGTCGGTCGCGCTCGCGTTCGCGCCGTCGATGCTCGCGGTCGACCTGCTGCGCGCCGCGCAAGGGCTCGCGGCGGCCGCGGCGCTCGCCGGCGGCACGGCCGCGCTCGCGCAGGAATTCGACGGCGCGGCGCGCACGCGTGCCTTCAGCCTGCTCGGCACGACCTTCGGCATCGGGCTGGCGTTCGGGCCCGTGCTGGCCGGCGGCCTGATCGGGCATTACGGCTGGCGCGCGATCTTCGTGACGAGTGCGGTGGCCGGCGTGTCGTCGCTCGTGTTCGGGCTGCCGCGCATGCACGAGTCGCGCGACCCGCATGCGACGGGGCTCGACTGGCCCGGCACGGCGGCGTTCACCGCCGCGCTGACGCTGTTCACGTTCGGCGTGATCGAGGCGCCCGCGCGCGGCTGGTCGAGTGCGCTCGTGATCGCGCTGCTGGCCGGCGCGGCGCTCGGCACCGGTGCGTTCGTGACGATCGAGACGCGCGTCGCGCGGCCGATGCTCGATCTGTCGCTGTTCCGCATCGCACGCTTCGTCGGCGTGCAGGTGCTGCCGGTGTCGACTTGCTGCTGCTACATCGTGTTGCTCGTCGTGCTGCCGCTGCGCTTCATCGGCATCGACGGCTTCAGCGAGATCGACGCCGGCTGGCTGATGCTCGCGATTTCCGCGCCAATGCTGGTCGTGCCGCTCGTCGCGGCGACGCTCACGCGCTGGCTGTCGGCCGGCGTGATCTCGGGGCTCGGGCTGCTCGTCGCGGCGGCCGGGCTCGTGTGGCTCGGTATCGCGCTGCGCGGCGGCGCGGGGCCCGCGGCGATTGCGCCGATGCTCGCGATCGGCGTCGGCGCCGGCATGCCGTGGGGGCTGATGGACGGGCTGTCGGTGAGCGTCGTGCCGAAGGAACGCGCGGGGATGGCGACGGGAATTTTCAGCACGACGCGCGTGGCCGGCGAGGGGATCGCGCTGGCAATCGTCGGTGCGGTGCTGGCCGCGCTCGCGCAGACGCGGCTGGGGCAGGCGGCGGGCGCGGCCGGCACGCCGGACGCGACGCTGCGGGCGGCCGCACGGCTCGCGACCGGCGATCTCGCGGGCGCGGCGGCGGCGTTGCCGGGCGTCGGACACGCGGCGTTGATCGCGAGCTACTCGCATGCGTTCGACCGGTTGCTGACCGGGCTGGCGGTCGTCACCGTGCTGTGTGCGGTGGTGGTGTTCGTGTTCCTCGGCGGGCGGCGAGTGGCCGCCGGAGCGGCCACCGAAGCGGGCGACGACACCGACGGGCACGCCCATACCGACGTACCGGTGCCCAGCCGGATCGCAACGGCTTGTCCGGAGGCGCACGGGCGTTGAGCGTCGCGTCGGCGCGCACGGGCGCTTCGGCCCCGGCAGCCGGAGCGCCGCTTCACTTCGTCATCGCTGCATTCGCACGCCGACGATCCGCCACGCGCATCACGCCAGCACCAGCGGCGGCAGCGCCGCATCCGGGCGTGCTTGCGCCTGTTCCACCTCCACCACCACGTAGCGCCGTGCGTCCGGCCACAGGTGTGCGCGGCTTCCCGCATCCTCGTCGATCGTCGCGCGGCCCTGCACGAGCCAGGTCGTCTGGCGCACGAAATCGACGAACAGCAGCGCGACGGCCGGATTCACGAGCAGGTTGCCGATCGTGTTGAACAGGTTGTTGCCCGCGAAGTCGGGCAGCACCAGCGTGCGGCGGTCGGGCATGTGGACGAGCGGCTCGAACGACCCGTCGCCGCGCGGCTGGCGGCCGCGGTACGAGCAGTCGCTGTTGCCGGCCGCGTCGGCGGTCGCGACGATCAGGAACGCCTGCTCGCGGATGAATGCGATGGCGTCGTCGGTCAGCGGGCCCGGGTCGTTCATGGTGTCGGTCGGCGCGAATGCCGTGGCGTGTCGATCGTCGATTCGCACGCAAGCGACATGCCACGCGGCGCGGCCCGCATTCGCGTGCGACATGCGCGCTGCGCACTGTGGAAATTTCGAACACCGGCCGCGCCGCTGCGCAATCGCGGTGTTCAGAATCGGCACACCCGTCGTGCTGCGTGCGTGAACACCGCACGGCGCGTACGCGGGCAGGCCGTGATCGACGCGCTCCCGTCCTGTTTGGCACGCATGTTGCGTAAACGGGTGCAGCGCATTCCAACCGGCGCTGTACTCACACAAGCACGATGAACAGGAGACATGTATGAACCCGTTTGACCTGAAGCAACTGGGCCTCGACGTCGAATACCCGTACCGTCAGCAGTACGACAACTACATCGGCGGCAAGTGGGTGGCGCCGGTGAAGGGCGAGTATTTCGAGAACGTGTCGCCGATCAACGGCCAGCCGTTCTGCCGTGTGCCGCGCTCGGGCGCCGACGACATCGAGCTGGCGCTCGATGCCGCGCATGCCGCGCGCCGCAAGTGGGGCAAGACGTCCGTGGCCGAGCGCGCGAACCTGCTGCTCGCCGCTGCCGAGCGGATGGAAAAGAACCTGAAGCTGCTGGCCGTGGCCGAGACGATCGACAACGGCAAGCCGCTGCGCGAGACGATGGCGGCCGACCTGCCGCTCGCGATCGACCACTTCCGCTACTTCGCGGGCTGCATCCGCGCACAAGAGGGCGGCATCTCCGAGATCGACGACAACACCGTCGCGTACCACTTCCACGAGCCGCTCGGCGTCGTCGGGCAGATCATTCCGTGGAACTTCCCGCTGCTGATGGCCGCATGGAAGCTCGCACCGGCGCTCGCGGCCGGCTGCTGCGTCGTGATGAAGCCGGCCGAGCAGACGCCCGCGTCGGTGCTGGTGCTGATGGAGCTGATCGGTGACCTGTTCCCGGCCGGCACGATCAACATCGTGAACGGCTTCGGCAAGGAAGCGGGCGAGGCGCTCGCGACCAGCAAGCGGATCGCGAAGATCGCGTTCACGGGCTCGACGCCGGTCGGCAAGCACATCCTGCGCGCGGCGGCCGACAGCCTGATCCCGTCGACGGTCGAACTGGGCGGCAAGAGCCCGAACATCTTCTTCGCCGACGTGCTCGACCAGGACGACGCGTTCCTCGACAAGGCGCTCGAAGGGCTCGCGATGTTCGCGCTGAACCAGGGCGAAGTGTGCACGTGCCCGTCGCGGATCCTGATCCAGGAATCGATCTACGAGAAGTTCATCGAGAAGGCCGTCGCGCGTGTCGAACGCATCAAGGCCGGCCACCCGCTCGACCTGCAGACGATGATCGGCGCACAGGCGTCGCAGCAGCAGCTCGACAAGATCCTGTCGTACATCGACATCGGTCGCGGCGAAGGCGCGCAATGCCTGACGGGCGGCGAGCGCACGGCGCCGGCTGCCGAACTCGGCACGGGCTACTACGTGAAGCCGACGATGCTGCTCGGCAACAACAAGATGCGCGTGTTCCAGGAAGAGATCTTCGGGCCGGTCGCGTCGGTGATGACGTTCAAGGACGAGGCGGAAGCGATCGAACTCGCGAACGACACGTTCTACGGGCTCGGCGCGGGCGTGTGGACGCGCAACGGCACGCGTGCGTACCGGATGGGCCGCGAGGTCGAGGCCGGCCGCGTGTGGACCAACTGCTACCACCTGTACCCCGCGCACGCGGCGTTCGGCGGCTACAAGCAGTCGGGGATCGGCCGCGAGACGCACAAGATGGCGCTGTCGAACTACCAGCAGACGAAGTGCCTGCTGGTCAGCTACCAGGCCGAGGCGCTCGGGTTCTTCTGATCGCCGGAGCAGGGGCGTAGCGCCGGGGCCGGTCGGTCCCGGTGCTTCGTCCAGTTCGATCCCGACATTCGACATTCGACGCTTGGCGCGGGCCGCGCTTTCTGGCGGCCCGCCCCGGAAACGATACCGGCGGCCGCGTGCTTGCGGCGGCACGGTGCGCCGATGTGCGCGACAACAACAACCAGCACCAGCATGGCAGAACTGCCTAGATCCTTTCCGCGTCACCCGGTATTCCATGCGGGTGAACTCGACGCGCAACACCGCTTCGGCGTCGCAGACGAAGCCGAGCGGATGAGCGACGTCGTGACCACGCGGCTGAGCATCGGCGTGCGGCAGTTCGTCGAGTCGCAGCCGTTCATGTTCATCGGCACGGCAAGCGGCGCTTGCGCCACCGTGACCTGCGACATCGTGCAGAGCCTGCGCGATGCGAACGGCGATCTGCTGCCCGTCGTTCGCGTGATCGACACGAAGACACTGCGGTTCGCGCTGCCCGCGCACGACAGCGACGGTGGCCGGATCGACGCGGCCGCGTGCGACGGCAGCGGTGTCGGGTTGCTGTTCGTCGATTTCGTGCGCGGAGTCCGCTACCGGATCAACGGTCGCGCGACGTTGCGGGCCGATCTGCCTGAAGCGGACGCGGCGCCGTGGGCGGCCGGCAGTGCGATCGTCGAGCTGGCGGTCGCGCAGGCGTACGGCAACTGCGGCACGCGGGTCGTGCGGCTGAAGCCGGCCGGGTAGCCGGTATCCGGGCGCCGGTCACGGCCCGATGCGCGGTCGCAGCGCTTGCCGCACCGGCGGCGTGCGCGGGACGCCGCCTTCGGGTGCGCCCCCATGGCGCGCACCGGCCAGGCTGTGTGGAATGACGGGCTGGTCGCCGGGCCGTGCGGTTCGGCACGGGACTTGCGTGATACGCGCGGTTCCGGGCAGGTGAGGGAGGACACGATGGATCAATACGTGGCGTGCAGGGAAGAACCGACCGCCGAAGACACGCGGCGCAACGCGCAGGGCGACGACGCGCAGGCCGGGCAGGCCGTCGTCAGCGTCGCGCACGATGCGGACGAGCAGGCGCGCAACCTGATCGGATGGCGGCAAACCTACGACCAGCTCGCGGCCGGCCGCTTCGTCGGCACGCTGACCGAGCTGCCACTCGACACGATGAAGCTGTTTCGCGAATCGACGAGCCACTTGCTGCGCCAGGCGTGCGAGGTGCGCGGCGACGCGTACTGGTTCGGCATCCCGCTCGTGTGCGACGGCACCGCGCGCGTCGATGCATGCCGGATCGGGCCCGGCGCGCTCGCGTTTCGGCCCGGCAACGTCGAATTCGAACTGGTGACACCCGCGCAGTTCTCGATCTACGGCGTTGTCGTGCGCGGCGACGTGCTGCGCCGCTATGCGGAGGAAGTCGAGCACCGGGCGCTCGACGAGCGGCTGTTCACGCAGCGCGTGATGCAGGTCGGCGATGCGCGGCTCGCGCGGCTGTGTGCGCTGCTCGGCCGCCGCCTCGACAGCGCGGTGGCGATGGCCGCCCCGCTGCCCGATGCGCAGCGCGACGACCTGCAGGCCGACGTGCTGGCCGCGCTGTTCGATGCGTGCGCGCAACCTGCCGACGACGGCAGCGGCGCCGCGCCGTCGACGCGCCGCTGGATCGTCGAACAGGCGCGCGACTACGTGCTCGCGCACCGTACGCGCCCGGTCGGCGTGCCGGAGTTGTGCGAGCAGCTGCTCGTGAGCCGGCGCACCCTGCAGTACTGCTTCCAGGACGTGCTCGGGATGGCGCCCGCGACCTATCTGCGCACGCTGCGGCTGAACGGCGCGCGGCGCGACCTGTGCGGCCGCGCGGCAGGTTCGGTGCAGGATGTTGCGGAGGCGTGGGGCTTCTGGCACCTGAGCCAGTTCGCGACCGATTACCGGCGTCTGTTCGGCAAGCGGCCGTCGGAGACGCTGCGCGATCGCGCGGTGATGGTCGCGGCGGGGTGACGAAGGCGGCGCGGTCGGCGTTCCAACCCGGCAGCCGCGCCCTGTTTCCTTATCCGCTGGTCGACGCTGCCGCATCGCGCGGCGCGGGCCACGGCAGTCCATCCCAGTCGAACTTCCTGTAAGCGGCGTCGACCGCCGCGAGATCGTCCGGCCGCTCGCTGCGGTGCAGCCCGTGCAATTCGGCCGGCAGCTCGAGTTCGACCGGCACGCAATGCGGATAGTCGCGCACGCGCAGCGCCGGCCCGATCGTCGTGAAGCACGCGAGCGTCGGCACGTCGAAACCGTCGGCGAGATGCAGCGCGGCCGTGTCGGGCGCGAACAGCAGGCTGGCGCCCCTGACCCATGCGATGAAGCGCGCGGTGTCGGTGGCATCGCCGCTCACGTCGACGTAATCCGGATGCGCGACCGGGCCGAAGCCGGCCACCGGCAGCCCGTAGCGCTGCACGAGCCGTTCCACGAACGCCGCGCGCAGGGCAGGCGGCACGCTGCGCACGGCGGTAGTCGCGTTCGGGCAGAACAGCACGTATGGCCGCTGCCACGCGGCCGGCAGCACGGGCAGCGGCAGCCGTGCGAGCCAGCGGTTGCGCTTCGCGACGGCCGGCACGGCGGCCGGATCGACGCCGAGCGCATCCAGGAAGAAATCGATCATCGGCAGCTGCGCGAACGCGGGCCAGTACAGGTGATTGCCGACGTCGATGCACGGTGCATCGGCGGGCAACGCTTCGACCGGGCACGGCAGCGCGCGCGACGGCGCGACGACGTCGGCCGCGAGCGCATAGAGCGCTTCGACATAGCGCGGTGCGTGGGCCGGCCGGTACAGCGTGAAGCGCAGGCTCGGGCGGGCTGCACGCAGCGCGGCGACGGCGGTCAGCCCGATCACCGAATCGCCGAGCGTGACGCCCATTCCGTTGAACACGTGCACATGCCGCGCGCCGTCGTAGTCGAGCCGGAACGGCCGGTGCGCGGCGTGCAGCAGGCCGAGTGCCGGCGCGGCCGGCACGTGGCCGTCGGCACGCGCGCCACCCTGCTCGAGGTCGTAAGGTGCGACGAGCGTGCCGTCGGGCGCGAGCAGGGTGCCGGGGCAGGCCAGCGCGTCCTCATGCGACAGCGCGACGCCAGGCGGCGCGGTGCGCGTATCCACCGTCATCCGCCGCGCGCGCGGCGGCCTTGCTCGCGGATCTGTTCGAGCGTCGCGGCCGGCGTGCTGGCGTCCTGCGGAATGCGGATCTCGATCACCGCGGGCAGCCCGCAAGTCAGCGCGCGTTCGAGCGCGGGCGCGAAATCGGCGGTGCGCTCGACCGTCTCGCCATGCGCGCCGAACGCACGCGCATACGCGGCGAAATCGGGATTCGTGAGCCCCGTGCCGTGCACGCGGCCCGGGTAGTTGCGCTCCTGATGCATGCGGATCGTGCCGAAATGCCCGTTGTTGACGACGATCGCGACGATGTTCAGCCCGTACTGCATCGCGGTCGCGAGCTCGTTGCCGGCCATCATGAAGCAGCCGTCGCCCGCGAGCGCGACGACCGCGCGCGACGGGTACAGCGACTTCGCGGCGAGCGCGGCCGGCAGCCCGTAGCCCATCGCGCCGCTGGTCGGCGCGAGCTGCGAACGGAAGTGCCGGTACGCAAAGTGGCGATGCAGCCAGATCGCGTAGTTGCCGGCGCCGTTGGTGAGGATCGCGTCGTGCGGCAGGCGCTCGCGCAACTGCACCATCACGTCGCCGAGCTGGACGTCGCCGGGCATCGGCAGCGGCGCATGCCATTCGCGGTACGCGCGATGGGCGTCGGCGGCTGCGCCGGCCCAGGCCGGGCGCTCGGGCGGTTCGAGTGCGGCGAGCGGCGCGGCGATCTCGGGCATCCCCGACACGATCGGCAGGTCGGCCGCATACACGCGGCCGAGCTCATCCGCGCCCTGGTGTACGTGGATCAGCGTCTGGCGTGTCTTCGGGATGTCGAGCAGCGTGTAGCCGCCGGTCGTCGCTTCGCCCAGGCGCGGCCCGATCACGAGCAGCAGGTCGGCGTCGCGGATGCGTTTCGCGAGCGCGGGATTGATCCCGAGCCCGACGTCGCCCGCGTAGTTCGGGTGCGCGTTGTCGATCGTGTCCTGGAAGCGGAACGCGCACGCGACAGGCAGTTGCCAGCGTTCGACGAAGGTGCGCAGGTTCGCACAGGCTTCAGGCGTCCAGCCGCTGCCGCCGACGATCGCGATCGGCCGTTCCGCGCGCGCGAGCCGCTCGCGCAGCTCGTCGACTTGCCCGGCCGACGGCGCGGCCGCGACGCGTTTCGCGGCCGGCACGACGGGCTGCGACGCGCACGCTTCGGACAGGACGTCCTCCGGCAGCGCGAGCACGACCGGGCCGGGCCGGCCGGACGTCGCGACGTGGAACGCATGGCTCAGGTATTCGGGGATACGGCGCGGGTCGTCGATCTGCGCGACCCATTTCGCCATCTGGCCGAACATCCGCCGGTAGTCGATTTCCTGGAAGGCTTCGCGGTCGAGGTGCTCGCGCGCGCACTGGCCGACGAACAGGATCATCGGCGTCGAATCCTGGAACGCGGTGTGCACGCCGATCGACGCATGGGTCGCGCCGGGCCCGCGCGTGACGAACGCGATGCCGGGGCGGCCGGTCAGCTTGCCAACCGCTTCGGCCATGTTCGCGGCGGCCGCCTCGTGGCGGCAGACGACCGTCTGGATGCGCGCGGTGTCGTCCGCCAGCGCATCGAGTACGGCGAGGAAGCTCTCGCCCGGCACGCAGAACACGCGTTCGACGTGATTGGCGAGCAACGCATCGACGAGCAGTCGCGCGCCGGTCGTGGCGGGCTGCTCGAGATCCTTGGAATGCGACATGGGCTGCCGTCTCCCTGGGTAGCGGGACGTACAGCTTACGCCTGTCGGTGGGGCGCCGGTATGCCGGCCGGTGAAAAGTGTCGGAACGCTGGGTGATTCGGACGGTGCGTCATCCGTGCGCGCCGGGTTCGGCTGGCCGAAAGGACGACTGGTGCATGATTGCCGGACGGTGGAAAGTGGCGGCTGCAAGCATCGAACCGGACAGGACGATCCGCTGCCACGGTCAAGCGCGTGGCGAGTCGCCCCGGATTGCATACCGGTTTGCCGCATTTGACCGGCCGCCGGCATGGTGAATGTCTCCCCCGTATCGCATGCCGCCATCCACGACCGCTTCGGAGTCACGTACACACATGGATTTACACTGCCTCGGAAATAACCTAAAGTACATCCTTCGTACACACGCATGGGAGATCGACATGCATACCACGAGGGTGTTTCGGAACGGCAACTCGCAAGCCGTACGGATTCCGGCGGACCTTGCTTACGAGCGCAGCGATATCGAGCTCGAAATCGAACGGATCGGCGACGAAATCCGTATTCGGCCGATGCGACGGCCGTTGACCAGCGTGCTCGAGAAGTTCGCGAAATTCGGGCCGGATTTCATGGCCGAAGGGCGTGGCGACCAGGAGCAGGCCGACCGCGAGGGCTTGTGATGCCGCGCTACATGCTCGACACCAACATGTGCATCTATCTGTTGAAGAGTCAGCCGGAACAGGTCGCGAGGCGGTTTGCACAGTGCTACACGGGGGACGTCGTGATGTCGGCGATTACCTATGCCGAACTCGAGTACGGTGTGACCGCGTGTGCAAGTCCTGCCCAGGAGCGCAGCAATCTCGCCGCGCTGATCGAGGATATTCCGGTCGCGCCGTTCGACGCGGTGGCCGCGCAAGCGTACGGCCCTGTCCGCGAAGCGACCCGCGAACGGAAGAAGGATCATCTCGACAAACTGATCGCGGCTCATGCGGTGTCGCTCGACGTCGTGCTGGTGACCAACAACGAGCGGGATTTCGTGAGCTATCCGGGCGTGCGGCTGGAGAACTGGTTGAACGACTAGCGTGCCCGGCAGGCGTGACGCAACGCGCAACCATGTCCGGCGGTCATGCGGGGTATCGATTCGCCCCGCATGACCGTCGTTACCGCATCAGCACTCGACGATATTCACCGCCAGCCCGCCGCGCGACGTTTCCTTGTACTTCGTCTTCATGTCCGCACCCGTCTCGCGCATCGTCTTGATCACGGAGTCGAGCGACACGTAGTGCGAGCCGTCGCCGCGCAGCGCCATGCGCGCCGCGTTGACGGCCTTCACCGACGCCATCGCATTGCGTTCGATGCACGGAATCTGCACCATCCCGCCGACCGGGTCGCAGGTGAGGCCGAGGTTGTGTTCCATCCCGATTTCGGCCGCGTTCTCGACCTGCTGCGGCGTGCCGCCGAGCACGGCGGCAAGTGCGCCGGCTGCCATCGAGCATGCGACGCCCACTTCGCCCTGGCAGCCGACTTCCGCGCCCGAGATCGACGCGTTGAGCTTGTAAAGAATGCCGATCGCGGCGGCCGTCAGCAGGAAGTCGATCACGCCTTGCTCGTTCGCACCGGGCGTGAAGCGTGTGTAGTAGTGCAGCACGGCCGGGATGATGCCGGCCGCGCCGTTGGTCGGCGCGGTGACGACACGGCCGCCGGCCGCGTTTTCCTCGTTGACCGCGATCGCGTACAGGTTGATCCAGTCGATCATCGACAGCGGATCCTGCAGCGCGCGCTCCGGGCTGCCTGTCAGCGTGCGGTACAGCTGCGGCGCGCGGCGCTTGACCTGGAACGGGCCGGGCAGGTTGCCGTCGGCATCGGGGTTGCCGATCCCGCAGCCGCGCGACACGCACGACTGCATCACGGCCCAGATCTTCAGCAGGCCATCGCGTGTTTCTTCCTCGGTGTGCCACGCGCGCTCGTTGTCCCACATCAGCTGCGCGATCGACTTGCCGGTCGACTCGGTCAGCGCGAGCAGCTCGGCGCCGGTGCGGAACGGGTGCGTCATCTGCTCGGCCGCGCTCAGCACCTTCGTGTTCGGCGCGCCGGCCGTCACGACGAAGCCGCCGCCGACCGACAGGTAGGTGCGCTCGACCAGTACCGCGCCGTTTGCGTCGGATGCACGCAGTTTCATCCCGTTCGGATGCTCGGGCAGCGCCTGGCGATAGAACGCGATGTTCTCCTTCAGCACGAACGGCACCGGATGCGTACCCAGCAGCGCGAGCTTCTTCGACTTGCGGACGTCTTCCAGGCGTGCGTCGATGGTTTCGGGATCGACGGTGTCGGGCGCATCGCCGAGCAGGCCGAGCATCACGCCGCGGTCGGTACCGTGGCCCTTGCCGGTGGCGCCGAGCGAGCCGTACAGCTCGACCTTCACGTGGGCGGTTGCATCGAGCATCCCGTCGCGCTCGAGGCCCTGGACGAACATCAGCGCCGCGCGCATCGGTCCGACCGTGTGCGAACTGGACGGACCGATGCCGATCTTGAAGAGGTCAAACACGCTGACTGCCATTTCGATACCTGCCTTGCTTTAAGAGTAGTGCTAGCGCGCCTGCAATGGCAGGCACGCGGCGAGCCATGCGGGCGGCGTTGGGGATAGTTGCTGCGCGACGCGGGCATAGCGCCCGTCGAGCCGCGCGGCCAGATGAAAGAGTTCGGTGGCGTTTTTCGGGTCCCACTGCCCCGTGTAACCCGGCAGGCCGGCCTCGCGGCGCTTCGCGTCGAACGGCACCGGCGAATTCACGAATTCCTCGTGCGTCTTCTCGCCGAGCGCGTACGGCACGAGCCAGTCGAGCGCGGCCGCGAGCGTAGCACCGTTCGCGCCGCGTTCGCGCAGCCAGTTGCGGTTGAAGCGGCGCGCGGCGAGCGCGGCCGTCACCAGCGGCTGCAGGTCGTAGACCGCGTAATGCAGCGCATCGCGTTCCTCGAAGTCCCACGTCTTGCCGTCCGGACCGATGTTGTCGGCGAGATGCTCGACGAACAGCCGCTGCGCGGCGTTCATCATCTTGCGGTCGCCGAGCGTGAACGCGGACAGCGCGATCAGCTTGATCCGGTGGCTCTGCCAGTTGTTGCGCCAGGTGCCGGTGAGCGGGCGCTTCTGCGCGTCGATCTGCGCGACATAGCCGGCGCCGAGCTTCGCGATGAACGCGGCCGTCGCGTTGCGGGTCTTCACCGGCAGCGCGCTCGCGGTCATGTCGTACGCGACGATCAGGCTCTCGAAGCGCGTTTCGTCGATCGGATTGAAGCTCGGCTGGTAGGTCGAGACCCACGCGGACAGGAAGCGGTCGACGAGCTGCAGGTAGCGCGGCGCGTTCGTCACGCGCCACGCGAGCGCCGCGTCGCGCATCAGGTCCATGTCCTTCAGTGCGGCCGCACTCTGGTCGTAGATGCCTTCATGCGGCAGCGTACCCTCGGTGTGCACGCGCGCCATCGCCTTCGGCTGCTCGCCGATGCGCGCGTCGACGCTGCGGATCAGCGCCTGCACGCCCGGCTCGGCCTGGGTCGTCTCGCTCGCCTGCAGTGCCGGCGCCGCGCAGAAATTCATCGCCGCGCGCGCGCTGCCGGCCGCGCCGAGGCCGGCGGCGGCCAGCGACAGCGACGCGACGAGCATCGGCACGACGCGGCGCACGCGCGGCCGCCTTTGCATTGCACCATGGCCCGGAAACATCGGACGCACCATGCGGAACTCCTTCATTGGCTGGATCGCGTGTGATGTTAGCCGGATTGGCGGATAAACGTGAACCGGTTCGAGTGGCGCACAAAAAACCGCACGCAACACGGAGTTGCGTGCGGTGCGGTCACCATCGGTCGGCTCCTGGCCTCGCGTGCGTTATGCGTATTCCGACATCGGCACGCACGAGCAGAACAGGTTGCGGTCGCCGTAGACGTTGTCCGCGCGGCCGACCGGCGGCCAGTACTTGTTCGTGCCGAGCGACGCGACCGGGTACGCGGCCTGCTCGCGCGAGTACGCGTGCGGCCATTCGTTCGCGGTGACGACGGCCGCCGTGTGCGGTGCGTGACGCAGCGGGTTGTCCTCGCGATCGGCGCGGCCTTCCTCGACCGCGCGGATTTCGTCGCGGATCGCGATCATCGCGGCGATGAAGCGGTCGAGTTCTTCCTGCGATTCCGATTCGGTCGGCTCGACCATCAGCGTGCCCGGCACCGGGAAGCTCATCGTCGGCGCGTGGAAGCCGTAGTCCATCAGGCGCTTCGCGACGTCGTCGACGCTGATGCCGCTCGATTCCTTGATCGGACGCAGGTCGAGAATGCACTCGTGCGCGACCAGCCCGCCCGGGCCCGAATACAGCACCGGGTAGTGCGGCGCGAGGCGCTTCGCGATGTAGTTCGCGTTGAGGATCGCGGTTTCCGTGGCGGCGGTCAGGTTCTTTGCGCCCATCATTGCGATATACATCCACGAGATCGGCAGGATCGACGCCGAGCCGTACGGCGCGGCCGACACGGCACCGATGCCGTTTTCGTCGCGCGAGTAGCCGGTCGAGCGCTGGTTCGGCAGGAACTTCGCAAGGTGCGCGCCGACCGCGACCGGGCCGACGCCCGGGCCGCCGCCGCCGTGCGGGATGCAGAACGTCTTGTGCAGGTTCAGGTGCGACACGTCGCCGCCGAACTGGCCCGGCGCGGTCAGGCCGACCATCGCGTTCATGTTCGCGCCGTCGACGTACACCTGGCCGCCGTGCGCATGGACGATCTCGCAGATCTCGCGGACGTTCTGCTCGAACACGCCGTGCGTCGACGGGTACGTGATCATGATCGCCGCAAGGTCCTTCGCGTGCTCGTCGGCCTTCGCCTTCAGGTCGGCGATGTCGACGTTGCCCTGCGCGTCGCAGGCCACGACCACGACCTTCATGCCGGCCATGTGCGCGGACGCCGGGTTCGTGCCGTGCGCGGATGCCGGGATCAGGCACACGTCACGGTGCGCTTCGCCGCGCGATGCGTGGTACGCGTGGATGATCAGCAGGCCCGCGTACTCGCCCTGCGAGCCCGCGTTCGGCTGCAGCGACACGGCCGCGTAGCCGGTGGCCGCGACGAGCATCTGCTCGAGCTGGTCGATCATCTCGCGGTAGCCGACGGTCTGCTCGGCCGGTGCGAACGGGTGGATGCCGCCGAACTCGGGCCACGTGACCGGCAGCATTTCCGACGTCGCGTTCAGCTTCATCGTGCACGAGCCGAGCGGGATCATCGAGCGGTCGAGCGCGAGATCCTTGTCCGACAGGCTGCGCAGGTAGCGCAGCATTTCGGTTTCGGAATGGTGGCGGTTGAATACGTGGTGCGTCAGGTATGCGCTCGTGCGCTCGAGGCCGGCCGGCAATGCGGCGACGCCGGCAAGCCCTGCGTCCAGCGCGTCGACGGCCGGCGCGGTGCCGCCCGCGGCTTGCGCGAACACGGCGAGGAGATCGGCGAGGTCGTCGCGCGTCGTCGTTTCGTCGACCGACACGCCGACTTGTGTGTCGCTCACGCGGCGCAGGTTGATGCGCTTGGCCTTCGCGAATTCGTGGACCTGCGCGGTGCTCGCGCCGGTATCGATCGTCAGCGTGTCGAAGAACGTGTCGTTGACGGTCGCGAAGCCGAGCTGCTTCACGCCGGCGGCGAGCAGCGCCGCGATGCGGTTCACGCGCAGCGCGATCGTCTTCAGGCCGTGCGGGCCGTGATAGACCGCGTACATGCTGGCCATGATCGCGAGCAGCGCCTGCGCGGTACACACGTTCGACGTCGCCTTCTCGCGGCGAATGTGCTGTTCGCGCGTCTGCAGCGCGAGGCGCAGCGCGGGCTTGCCCTGCGCGTCGACCGTCACGCCGACGAGGCGGCCCGGCATCTGGCGCTTGAATTCGTCTCGCACCGCGAGGTACGCGGCGTGCGGGCCGCCGAAGCCCATCGGCACGCCGAAGCGCTGCGTGTTGCCGATCGCGACGTCCGCGCCCCATTCGCCGGGCGGCGTCAGCACGGTGAGTGCGAGCAGGTCGGCCGCGACGACCACGTGGCCGCCGGCCGCGTGGATCGCTTCGGTGAGTGCGCGGTAGTCGCGCACGTCGCCGTTCACGCCCGGGTACTGCAGCAGCACGCCGAACGCGTTGGCCTGCGCGGCGTCGGCGGCCGGGCCCGTCTTGACCTCGATGCCGACCGGCAGCGCGCGCGTGCGGATCACTTCGAGCGTTTGCGGCAGCACGTCGTCGGCGACGTAGAACACGTTCGACGTCGGCTTGCCGGTGCGCTGCAGCAGCGTCATCGCTTCGGCCGCGGCGGTGGCTTCGTCGAGCAGCGACGCGTTCGAGATCGCGAGGCCCGTCAGGTCGGCGACCATCTGCTGGAAGTTCAGGAGCGCCTCGAGGCGACCCTGGGAAATTTCAGGCTGGTACGGCGTGTAGGCCGTGTACCACGCCGGGTTTTCGAGCACGTTGCGCAGGATCACGGCCGGCGTGTGCGTGTCGTTGTAACCCTGACCGATATACGAGCGGAACACCTGGTTCTTGTCCGCGAGAACCCGCAGCGCGGCGAGCGCTTCGGCCTCGCTCTTCGGCTGTGCGAACGGGCCGAGCGGCAGCGTTTCGGCGCGGCGGATCGAGGCCGGGATCACGGCGTCCATCAGGGCGGCGCGCGACGCAAAGCCGAGCGTGTCGAGCATGGCCTGCTGGCTGGCGGCGTCGGGGCCGATATGGCGTTCGGCGAACGCGTCGTGCGTTTCGAGCGCGGCGAGCGAGAGGGGCGTGCGGTTCATCAGGCGGTCCGGGTGTTCGAGCTTCATGGCGTGACTCTGGTCCCGCGCGGGCCGGCTGGCCGGCGCCGCGCGGTTCGGGTAGGGGAATTAGTCGATCAGCTTGCTGTAGGCGGCTGCGTCGAGCAGGCTGTCGGTCGATGCGCCGGCCGCCAGCTTGACCTTGAACAGCCACGTGTCGTACGCGTCGCTGTTCACCTCTTCCGGCGTGTCGACTGCATCCGCGTTGATCGCGACCACCTCGCCCGACACCGGCGAATAGATGTCCGACGCGGCTTTCACGGATTCGACGACGCCGATCGCGTCGCCTGCCTTCACCTGCTTGCCGACGGGCGGCAGTTCAAGGAAAACGATGTCGCCGAGCGTGTTCTGCGCGTGATCGGTGATGCCGATCGTCAGCGTGCCGTCGGCTTCAGTGCGGATCCACTCGTGTTCGTCGGTGTACTTCAGATCGGCCGGGACGTTGCTCATCGGATGCTCCTGATAAAAGGGTTTGTTCGTTTTGCTGACGCGCCGTCGGGGCGCGCCGGGTGTGGTGTTGCGCCGGGCGCCATCTCCCGGCTTCCCGGGAGGCGGGCCTCCCGGCCGTTACGCAGCGAGGACCTTGCCGTTGCGCACGAACGGCAGTTTTACCACGCGCGCGGGAAGATTCTTGTCTCGAATTTGCACCTGGATGAGGTCGCCGATCTGGACGGCGGCCGGCACGCGCGCGAACGCGATCGATTCCTGCATCGACGGCGAGAACGTGCCGCTCGTGATCTCGCCTTCGCCGTGCGGCGTGACGACCTTCTGGTGCGCGCGCAGCACGCCGCCCGCCTTGCCGTTTTCCTTCTGCAGGATCAGGCCGACGAACGCGGCGCGGGTGCCGTTGGCTTCCAGTGCGGCGCGGCCGACGAACTCGCGCGGCGCGGCGAGGTCGACCGTCCACGCGAGGCCCGCGTCGAGCGGGGAGACGGTGTCGTCCATGTCCTGGCCGTACAGGTTCATGCCGGCTTCCAGGCGCAGCGTGTCGCGCGCGCCGAGCCCGCACGGGCGCACGCCGTTTTGCTGCAGTGCGGCCCACAGCGCTTCGACGTGCACGGCCGGGACGATCACTTCGAAACCGTCTTCACCGGTATAGCCGGTGCGCGCGATGGTGAGATCGCCGAACGGCGTGGCAGCGACCTGCGCGGCGTTGAACGGCTTCAGCTCGCTGGTCGCGGCACGCGCGGAAGGCACGGTCGTCCAGACCTTTTCGCGGGCGTTCGGGCCCTGTACGGCGACGATCGCGAAATCGCGGCGCGGCGCGATCGTGAGGCCGAAGCTGCCTTGCTCGTTCAGCTGGTTGAACCACGCGATGTCTTTCTCGGCCGTGCCGGCGTTGACCACGACGCGGAAGAATTCTTCGGTGAAGTAATAGACGATCAGGTCGTCGATGACGCCGCCCTGCGGGTTGAGCAGGCACGAGTAGAGCGCCTTGCCGGGCGTCTTGAGCTTGCCGACGTTGTTCGCGATCGCGTGTTCGAAGAACGCGCGCACGCGGCTGCCGGTGAAATCGACCACGCACATGTGCGACACGTCGAACATGCCGGCGTCGGTGCGCACGGCTTCGTGTTCTTCGATCTGCGAGCCGTAGTTGACGGGCATGTCCCAGCCGCCGAAGTCGACCATGCGGGCATTGAGCGCGCGGTGCGCGGCGTTGAGCGGGGTGTGATTCAGTGCAGTCATCGAGGCCTCAGGCAAGGCGCTTGCGCGCGGATCAGAACGGCCATGTGCCGACCGCCGTGGCCGATGGCCGCCAGCGATCCGGTACATGCCCCTCTGTCCTCGATACCTGAGAGATTGCGCTGCCGGCAAAGCCGGGCGAACGCGCGCCCCTTCGGTGGGCAGCTTGCCCGCGCAACCAGTGCGCTGCGGGCTACTGCCGCTCTCCAGAGTGCGGGGAGAGTGTGGCCCGCGCAATGCGCGGACGCGATTCCCCGACGCGGTCGGTCCTTTTGCCTGAGAGTTTGCGGGTGTGCCCCTTCGGCGGCGCAACCGGTGTCGAAACCACCCGGTTACACGCTCTCCCGACGCGTGCGGGCGACTGTACGCGAGCGGGTGAGCCTTGTCAATTTGGGCAAAAGAATGTCGCTTCGCGACAAGCGGCGGCGTGGGGCGCCGCCGCCTTTTTGCCGGCACCGGCAGGTGCCGGCGTTGGCGGGATTACTCGCCGATCGCGCGGGCGGCCGTGTCGAGTTCCTGGTTCAGCACGCGCTGCTCGTCGCCGGACAGGCCGCCGCTATGCTGCGCGGACATGTCGTTCGATTCCTGGCGGATCACGTCGAGGCGGTGGTGAAGCTGCGCACCGTACGGCGGCGGATAGTAGCCACCGTTCACGCGCGCATCGATGCGGCGGTGCAGGTTGTCGATCCGGCCCTGGATCTGCTGCATCCGCTCGTTCGCGACGACCTGCGGATTCGGCCGCGGCGGGGGCGCCGGGCGGACCGGCTGCTGCGGCTGCACGATACAGGCCGCAAGCGAGGAAACCAGGACGCAGCATGCCGCTGCGCGAATCAACCGTTGCATCAACATTCTCCTGACGGATTGGTGTCGGATCGACTTTTTTGAGAAACGCATCAGACCGGTCGGACGCTGACTTTCGTTCCCCCGCCATTTGTAACCGAATGTTCGGACATGGTCCACGCGCACGCGTGCCGGCCGGCCGCGACCGGCCGGCGCGCGGCGTCAGACCATGCGGCGCACGAACGGCAGCCGGCGGCCATCGTGCTCGCTTTTCGCGGCGAGCTCGATGATGGTCATCACGTCGACGGCGTCCTGCGCGGTGACGGGGAACGGCGCGCCGTCGCGGACCGATGCGGCGAGCGCACGGTAGAACTCCGCGTACTGGCCGTCGAGCGTCGGAACCGGGCGTTCGACCTCGATTTCGCCGTCGAGCACGCGCAGCAGGCCGGGCGGGTTGCCGCCGCCGAATTCGACGTCGTCCGCGGTGAGGCCGGCCTTGAGCTGGTCTTCCTGCGTGTCGAGCCCGAACTTCTGGTAGCTGCCGCGCGTGCCGTGCAGCGTGAAGCGGGCCGGTTCGATCGCCGACAGCGCGCTCGCATGCAGCGCGACGTCCTTGTCCGGATAGCCGAGCAGCAGGTGCACGAGATCGGGTGCCGTGCCGTTCTCGCGACGCGTCTTGACGGTCGCGCTCACCGTTTCCGGCAGGCCGAACAGCGCGAGCGCCTGGTCGATCAGGTGCGGGCCGAGGTCGAGCAGCAGGCCGCCGCCGCGGGCCGGCTCCTCGCGCCAGCGCGTGCGCGGCGTCGGGCGGAAGCGGTCGAAATGCGACGCGAAATAGGTGAGGCGGCCGAGTTCGCCCGATTTGACGATGTCGCGCACGGTGAGAAAATCGCCGTCCCAGCGGCGGTTGTGGAACGGCGCGAACAGCCGGCTGCGCGTGTTCGCGAGACGTGCGAGCGCAAGCGCCTCGTCGGCGGTGAGCGTGACGGGCTTGTCGACGACCACGTGGCGGCCGGCTTCGAGCACCTGGCGCGCAAGCGTGAAGTGCGTGTCGTTCGGCGTGGCGATCACCACGCACTCGATGTCGTCGAGGCTGAGCAGCGTGTCGAGGTCGGGGACGACGCGCGCGCCCGGATACGCGGCCTGCGCGCGATCGGGCTGCCCCGTCGCGATCGCGGCGACTTCAGTGCGGCCGCTCGTGGCGATCACGGGCGCGTGGAACGTCGCGCCGGCGAAACCGAAACCCATCAAACCAATCCTGAGCAATGACGACATGGCAATCCTTGGCTGCGAAGGAAACTAAAGGATGGCGCGCCGAAACGGCGCGAAGACGACCGGCTATTTTGGCATGGCGCCGCTGCTTGCACAGACGCGTTGGGCGAAACGCGCGATGCGCAACGGCGCTTGCGCAAGGAAGGGCGGCATTTTGCGCAAGGCTGAGCGCCGCACGCCGCACGCCGCACGCCGCACGCGGCATGGCCGGCAGCCCGGTGAACGGCCGACACGCCGCGTCACGCGGTTGCCCGCTGCCGCACGGCCGCCGCGACCTGCGCGGCCCACACCGCGCATGCGGATTCGCCGGGATGAAAGCCGTCGGCGGCCATCAGGTGGCGCTCGAGCGGCAGGTCGACCCGCAGGAACGTACAGTGCGGCTGCGCGCCGGCCCAGCCGGCGAGCGCCGCGTTGAGCCGCTTCGCACGCAACCCGAGATACCACGCGAGCGGCTGCGGCAGCGCCGGGAAGCGCTCCATCGGCGGCACCGCCGACAGGATCGCGTGCCCGACCCGGAAGCGTGCGGCCAGCAGCCGGACCAGCTCGGCCTGCTGCGCCAGCCAGCGCGCGGGCGCCACGCCGCCCGTCACGTCGTTGACGCCGAGCGACGTGACGGCCACGTCGAACGGTTCGGCCGGCTCGGCTGCGAGCCAGTCGACGAGCTCCCGCGTGGTGAGGCCCGTGCGCGCGAGCAACTTCCAGCTCACGCGGTGGGTGGCCGCCAGCGCATGCGCCAGTTGCCCGGACAGCGCGTCGCGCTGCGTTGTGACGCCGACGCCCGCGGCCGCCGAATCGCCGACCACCAGGACACGGAGCGGCGGGCCGTCGCCCGCCACGCCGTCGCGCGGGCCGGCCGCTTCGGGCAGCCGCGGCGTGACGCGCCGCACGTAGCGCCCCTGCGCGAACAGCAGCGGGCCGAGGGCGGCAGTGGCGAACGGGTATCCCATGAGGTCGGTCCGGTGGTGGTTCAGACGAATGAAATCGGGCCGGAGCGGGCGGCGCCGGGGGATACCTATTGTGGCCGATCGGAGCGTGGACGGGGCCGGATTGGCCGGACGGACAGGGTGCGACCGGCCGGTCGGCCCGCGCGGCCCCGTCCGGCGGCGCTCCCGAAATGCACGCCGCCGACGTGTTAACATGCGCGTCCTGCCCGCGTGTCCGCCTGCTTCGCCAGCCTGTCGCGCACGGCATCCTCCAGGCGTCCCGCCGTCAACCGCAACACCATCCGCCATCATGTCCGCAGGCCTCAATCCCGCTCAGAACGAAGCGGTGCGCTACCTCGACGGTCCCTGTCTCGTGCTCGCCGGCGCGGGCAGCGGCAAGACCCGCGTGATCACGCAGAAGATCGCGCACCTGATCGAAGCGAAAGGCTTCGAGCCGCGCCATATCGCCGCCGTCACGTTCACGAACAAGGCGGCCGCCGAAATGCGCGAGCGGGTGTCGAAGCTGCTCGAGGGCAAGACGCTCACCACGCCCGGCAAGGAAGGCCGCAAGGTGCCCGTCAACCAGCTCACCGTCTGTACGTTCCATTCGCTGGGCGTGCAGATCCTGCGACAGGAGGCCGAGCACCTCGGCCTGAAGCCGCAGTTCTCGATCATGGATTCGGACGACTGCTTCGGGATGATCCAGGAACAGCTCGGCACGACCGACAAGGGGCTGATCCGCAAGATCCAGAGCATCATCTCGCTGTGGAAGAACGGCCTGATCATGCCCGACGAGGCGATGGCGATCGCGGCGAACGAGGACGAGCACCAGGCCGCGATCGTCTACCGCAACTACGTCGCGACGCTGCATGCTTACCAGGCGGTCGACTTCGACGACCTGATCCGCCTGCCGGCCGAGCTGTTCGCGAAGAACGAGCAGGTGCGCGACCGCTGGCAGAACAAGCTACGCTACCTGCTGATCGACGAGTACCAGGACACCAACGCGTGCCAGTACGAGCTGGTGAAGTTGCTCGCCGGCCCGCGCGCCGCGTTCACGGCGGTCGGCGACGACGACCAGGCGATCTACGGCTGGCGAGGCGCTACGCTCGAGAACCTCGCGCAGCTCGGCAAGGATTTCCCGAAGCTGCACTTGATCAAGCTCGAGCAGAACTACCGATCGACGGTGCGAATCCTGACGGCCGCGAACAACGTGATCGCGAACAACCCGAAGCTGTTCGAGAAGAAGCTGTGGTCCGAGCACGGGATGGGCGACTCGATCACCGTCACGCCGTGCAACGACGAGGAGCACGAGGCCGAATCGGTCGTGTTCCGGCTGTCCGCGCACAAGTTCGAGCGGCGCGCGCAGTTCCGCGATTACGCGATCCTGTACCGCGGCAACTTCCAGGCACGGATCTTCGAGCAGGTGCTGCGGCGCGAGCGGATTCCGTACGTGCTGTCGGGCGGCCAGTCGTTCTTCGACAAGGCCGAGATCAAGGATTTGTGCGCGTACCTGCGGCTGATCGCGAACGCCGACGACGATCCCGCGTTCATCCGTGCGATCACGACGCCGCGCCGCGGGATCGGCAACACGACGCTCGAGGCGCTCGGCTCGTTCGCGGGGCAGGCGAAGGTGTCGCTGTTCGAAGCCGTGTACATGGGCGGAATCGAGGCGCGGCTGTCGGCGCGCCAGGTCGAGCCGCTGCGGATGTTCTGCGACTTCATCCAGCGCCTGACCGAGCGCGCGGACAAGGAGCCCGCGACCGTCGTGCTCGACGACATGATGGAGGCGATCCACTACGAGGCGTACCTGTACGACGCGTTCGACGAGCGGCAGGCGCAGTCGAAGTGGCAGAACGTGCTCGAGTTCCTCGAATGGCTGAAGCGCAAGGGCACCAAGCCCGAGACGGCGGCCGTCGACGGCGAGGCCGAAGGCTTCCACAACGCGGACGGGCTCGCCGATACCGGCAAGAACCTGCTCGGCCTGATCCAGACTGTTGCGCTGATGTCGATGCTCGAAGGCAAGGACGAGGATCCGGACGCGGTGCGACTGTCGACCGTCCATGCGTCGAAGGGGCTCGAGTATCCGCACGTGTTCCTGGTCGGCGTTGAGGAAGGCATCATGCCGCACCGCGGCGGCAGCGAGGACGACGGCCCGATCGACAGCGAGCGGATCGAGGAAGAGCGCCGGCTGATGTACGTCGCGATCACGCGCGCGCAGCGCAGCCTGCACCTGAACTGGTGCAAGAAGCGCAAGCGGGCGCGCGAGACGGTCGTGTGCGAGCCGTCGCGCTTCATCCCGGAGATGGGGCTCGACGAAGCGCCGCCGCCGACACCGGAAGAAGCGCCGATGTCGCCGAAGGACCGGCTCGCGAGCTTGAAGGCGCTGCTGCAGAAGTGAGGCGGCGGTCCGGTGGACCGGAAAGACAAAACCCCCGCGATGCGTGAGCGTCGCGGGGGTTTTTTACGGATGGCCCGGCGTGGTTACTTCGACGCGTTGACCATGTAGTCGACTGCCGCCTTCACATCGGCGTCGGACGCGGTCGAACCGCCCTTCGGCGGCATCGCGCCCTTGCCGTGCAGCGCGTAGTTGTAGACCGTATCCATCGAGTCCTTCAGGCGCGGTGCCCAGTCTTCCTTGCTGCCGAACTTCGGTGCGCCGAGGACGCCGGCCCCGTGGCAGGCCACGCAGGTCGACGAGTACAGCGCCTTGCCGGCCGTTGCCGCATCGGCGCCGGCCGGTGCTGCCGCGGGTGCTTCGCCGGCTTTCGGGATCGCGGCGATCGCAGCCATCGCGGCGGCGGCCTGTGCGTTCGACGCGTCGGCGCCCGATGCGGCGGCGCCGGCGGCGGGCGCTGCATTGGCGGCCGGGGCGGCCGGTTCGGGGAAGTTCGCGCCGTCGTTGTTCGCCATGTAGACGATCGCGCGCGCGATTTCATAGTCGCTGACGTCGTCGGGGCTCGTGCCGCCGCGCGGCGGCATCGCGCCCTTGCCGGCGAGGGCCGTCTTCAGCAGCGTGTCGAAGCCTTGCGAGATGCGCGGCGCCCAGTCGTCCTTGTTGCCGAACTTCGGTGCGCCAGCGGCGCCCGTGCCGTGACAGGTTACGCAGACGGCCTTGTAGACTTCCTCGCCGGTCTTGTACGTGCGGGGCGCGTTGGCGTCCTTCACGTCGACCTTCGCGAGTGGCGCGATACGTGCGGCGACCTGTTCGTCGGATAGGGCATCCGTGCCGGCACCGGAACGGAACGCATGGTTCGCATAGTTGGCGAACAGGACGATCAGGATGATCGGAATCGCGAACGACGCGATGATGACGGCAATCAGCTGCCCGGGTGTTTTGACGGGGGATTCGTGGGGTGCTTCGCTCATGCTTGCCTCGTCTCCATGAATAGGAATTGTGAGCGCGGTGCAACGGCAAAATGGCAGTCCAATGAAGCACGGACGATTATAGACGGAACGTTTACATCACGGCGAGCGGTGCGATGGCGCGTGTTTACCCGCACGCAGCGCGGCCAGACGGCCATTCGTCGGGCAAGGTGGACGCTTCATGGGAAACCGGGTATCCTTGCCGTCTTGCCAATCGTGGGCGGCCTGTATATTGGGGTCGCTTCACTGTCTCACGCGCCCGTAGCTCAATGGATAGAGTACTGCCCTCCGAAGGCAGGGGTTGCTGGTTCGATCCCAGCCGGGCGCGCCAAAACATGCCTGTTCAGGCCTTCAGCGGTTTCTCCGCACCCTCGTTTTCCCGTTTGCAGTAACATCCCGGCCGATTGGCGGCATGGCGGTTGTCGATCGCGTGCGCATCCGGTCCGGCGACACCATTCGCCGCTCCGGTTCGACGTGCCCGAGGGCCGCATGAAGACGCTGATCGAACCTATCGACCGAAACTAGGAGTCGCCGCTTCGCACTGCGACCGGCAATCACCGGATGAGCAAATCACTTTCCGTTCAGATCATCAACGGGCCGGACGGGGCGCCGGCCTTCGTCGTGATTCCGTACGCCGACTATGTCGCGCAGCAGCGGGTCGCGCGCGACCCGGTCCCGCACGAGGTCGTGACGCGCGCCGTGTTCGACGGCAGCTCGCCGGCACGCGCGTGGCGCGAGTATCTCGGGCTGACGCGGGCCGAGGTCGCGCAGCGGATCGGCATCGGTCGAGCGGACTACGCGAAACGGGAAAAGCGCGAGAAGCTGCGCAAGCCGATGCGCAGGAAGATCGCGGCAGCGCTCGGCATCACGCTTGCGCAGCTCGACTTCTGATCGGTTGACGTGCGGCGCGGTGAGCGCCTGAGGTGTGCCGCGTCGCGGTGTCGCGCTGCCCCGCCGTTGTGCGAGAATCGCCCGCAACGACAACTCAAGCGTCGATCGCGGCGGCCGTCCGCGCATCGCGCCGACTCCCGATGGCTGCCATTCCGTCTCCCTCGACCGCAGTCGATGCCCGCGCACTGACCGATGCGCAACAGGCGCTGCTTGCGCGGCTGAGCGCGTATTCCCCCGACGATCCCAATTCGCCGCTGCCGTACAGCCGGCGCCTCGCCGAAGCCGAAGGCTGGTCGCAGGCCCACGCGCTGGCCGTGATCGACGAATACAAGCGCTTCGCGTTCCTCGCGCAGGCGGCCGGGCACCCGGTCACGCCGTCGGTCGCGGTCGATGCCGCGTGGCATTTCCACCTGCAGTACACGCTCGAATACTGGGACGTCTTCTGCGCCGGCGTGCTGCGCGCGCGGCTGCATCACATGCCCGGCACGGGTGCGCCGGACGAGGGTGCGGTGTACGCGCAGCGCTATCGCGACACGCTCGACAGTTATCGGCGGTTGTTCGGCTGCGAGCCGCCGGAATCGATCTGGCCGCGCCCCGTCGATCAGTCGGTCGATGCGCCGACGCCGCAGGCGGACGAACCGGCTACCGCTGCGCCGCGCCGCACCTGGCGCAACCGGCTGCCGAAACTCGCGTGGCCGGCTGCTGCTGCGAGCGTCGCTGCAACCTGCGCATCGGCGCAGGACTTCAACGTGCTGAACTACACGGGGCCGCAGTTTCTTGCGTTCTACGTCCCGGCTTGCGTGGCTGCGCTACTGCTGATCGCCGGCCTGCACTGGATCGAGTACCGGTGGCGACGCTGGGGCTGGCGCAGCAGCAAGCCCAAGCGCGACATGTCGGCGACGGAAGCCGCCTATCTGATGGGCGGCGAGTCGCGGGTCGCGCAGGTCGTGACGATGTCGCTCGCGCATGCGGGGGCGATCGACCTGTGGACCGTCCCGAAGCAAGGCGGCTACGTGCAGATCGCCGATGTGAATCGTGCGGGGCGTTACGAGGAAGTCTGTACCTGGCTGAACGGGCAGTCGACCGGCATCGTGCGCTACGGTGTGTTTCGCGAACGGCTCGCGCGGTACGTGCAGGAGGCGGTTGACGGGCTGCACGGGCAGGGCTGGTACTGGCTGGTCGGCGAGATGCGCGCGTCGCGCATGGCCGCGCGTGCGATCGTGCTGCTCGTGCTCGGCACGGGCGCCACGAAATTGGCGGTCGGCCTGAGCCGCGGACGGCCCGTGCTGCTGCTCGCCATCTGCATGGTGGCCTTTGCGATCGCGTACCGCGTGCTCGCGCGGCGCCTGCGAGGCTTCAGGCTGGGCGGCGCGACAGCCGGCGGACAGGCCGCGCTGATCGCGCGTCGGGTCTCGCATGATGCACGATCGGCGCGCAACGTGCAGGTCGAGCGGAATGTCGAGGGCACGCGCGACGCGCCGGGCGACGAACGTGACGGGGCGGACACGCTGTTATGGACGGCAGCGCTGTTCGGCGCTGGCGCGCTGGCCGGCACTGCGTGGGCCGCATACTCGGGCACGGTGATGGCGCCGTCGCCGCTGGCGAGCGCGATGGCCGCGAAATCGGGCGGCGGGTCATTCGATTCGTCCGACAGCGGCGGCTCGTCGTCGAGCTGCAGTTCGTCGAGTTCGTGCAGCTCCAGCTCGTGCAGTTCGAGCAGTTGCGGCGGATGCTCGTCGAGCTGAGCGTGCCCGGTCATGAAGGCGCGCGCCGGTCCGCGCGCCTTCGTCAATCGATCGCCGCATCTGCGGCGGTCGTCTCCTGAATATCGTCACCGGCTTCGGTTTCCGCTGCGTCGATGATCGTGACCCAGTCGAACGCGGGCATCGCGGCGAGTTGATCGGCCGTGGCCGCGTACTCCTGCGGCGCGGCCCGCAGGTAACGCAGCCGGTCCGTCCACTCGGGCAGCGGGCCGGATGACGTCGTCAGCACGACGCTCAGCAAATCCTGCTCGGCGCGAGCCGCGACGATCTGCAGCGCTGCCTGCACGCGTTCGCCGTTGCCGGCGGCATCGAGGATCAGCGCGCCGGGAATCGGCGCTTCGCGCGGCGGCAACTGCACGGCCGTGCCCTGGCGTTCGACGCACACCCGGTAGAGCTCGCGATGCAGCGGCAGTTGCGCCTGCAGCGCGTCGCCCTTGCGCACGCGTGCCTGCGCGGTGCGGGCAATCCGCCGGCGCAGCGCGGGCTGCGCGACCAGGCGGTCGATCGCTCCGTCCCATGCGTGCGGGTCGTCGCCGGCAAGCAGCACGTCGTCGCCGTCGTTCATGCCGATGCGGAACGCCGGCAGGTCGCTCGCGACGATGGCGATGCCGGCGGCCGCGAATTCCTGACGCTGGATCGCGCTGGCCGCGTAAGCATCGGCATCGGCGAGCGGCATCAATGCGATATCCCAGTCCAGCGTGCGCAGTTGCTGAGCATACGCGCGGTACGTATCGGGCGCGGGCCGGAATTCGGCTGCCGGATGGTCTGCCCAGCCTTCGGGCAAGTGCGTACCGAAGAACTGTACGGCGATGCGGCCGGCGTGGCGTGCGCAGACCGCACGCAGCGCGGCGTCCACGCGTGCGAAATTGACCGGCAGCAACGCGTCGCCCGCGACGCCGATGGTCACGCGGTCATCCGCACGGGCCGGCACCGGGCGCAGGAACAGGTCGAGATCGACGCTGTCGGGCAGCACGAACACGCGCGGGTTCCACGGCCGGTAGCGGTTCGCGAGATCCGGCGTCGGGACGACGACAGCGCATGCGTTGCCGAGCGTGTACGCGATGCCCGTCCACGCCGGATCGTCTTGCGCCGTGGGCGGCGGGCAGTCGGTCGCGTAGATCACCGGCTTGTCGAAGTCGAAGATCGCGCGCAGTCCGTCGAGCGACAGCAGACCCGGCGTGTGGCGATCGAGCAGCACGGCGTCGGCCGTGGCGATCGCCTGGCCGTCGGTTGTACCCCAGACGAATTCCCAATCGTTGCCGAGCTGCGCGAACGGCAGTGTGAGGCGGCGCTGCACGGACGCGCCGTCGACCGGATCGAGCGCATACGCGACGAGACGCTTCTTCTGCCACGCGCGTAGCGCGTGCGCACCGCCCGGCGCGGGTGCCGGTGCGCGAGCCGGCCGCCGGCCCTGTTCGGCGAGCCACGCGTACAGCGTGCCGTGGCGGGCGCATTCGGCATCGCCGGGCAGCACGTGTACTGCCGCGTTGACATGACGGAAGGTGCGCGCGATCGCGTCAGACGGTACCACCAGCGCATCGGCGCGCCGGATCGCGTCGTACATCGCGGCAAGCCGCCGCGCGCTGCCTGCGATCACCGGACCGTCGAGCGCGAGCGCGTCGAGCGGTCGGTCGAGATCGCAGACGACCGGCTTGCCGAGCGCGAATATCTGTTCGAGCGCGGGACTTGACAGCAGGCTCGCGACCGCGCCGTGCAGGACGACGATGTCCGCCCGCTGCAGCGCGTCGAGGTCGATGCCGTTGCTGCCGACGGGAAAGTCGACGACCCATTCGCGATCGAGCCGGCCGAACGGGGTGCCGAACCGTGCCTGGATGTGCGGATGCGTGACCGGTTCGGCGCACACGACGGCCATGCGCCGCACCGCATGCACCGCTGCCGGCCGCGCGCCTGAGCCAGGCGAACCGGGCCGGGCGTCGAGTTCGCTGGCGCGTGCCTGGGTCTTGTCGACGAAGTGCCGCAATTGCTGCCAGAACGTTGCCTCTTCCTCCCGGTAGACGTCGCGTGCTTCATGCACGGTCGCCTTCGCGTGCGCGATCTCGTGCGGATCGAGCCCCCAGGCGATGCCCTTGCCGCCCATCACCCAGCGTTCCGCGTTCGACATCGACGCGTCGTTGAGGATGCACACGACCGGGCAGCCGCACAGCAGTGCTTCGAACGCGATGGTGGACCATTCGTACAGGTACACGCATTCGACCCGGCGCAGCAGTTCGGCGAGTTCGTGCGCCGAGCGTTCCGGCACGCGGCCAGAGATCTCGATCGATTCGGCTGTTGCGGGATGCAAGTTGCCGCCGCGGCGAAGGTGGCGGTTCAGGAACACGGCCGTGCCGCTGCGGGTCGTGTCGTCGACGCCGTCGCAGTGGAAGATGCGCGTATCGACGAGCGGCATTCTCAGCAGGTCGGCCTGCCATCCGTCGGGCACGATCGACGGCCCGAACGAGAACACGAGATCGGTCGGCGCCAGGTCGATCGGGTTGCCGTTGATGCGGCCGGGCTCCGCGAGCAGGTACCGGGCGACGCAGCGTGCACCGAACGGATTGCCTTCGACGATCTCGGGATACACGGCAACCGGGCTGCGGCCCGCTTCGAAGTGGGCCTGCGCGATCTCCTGCGTCAGCAACGGCGTGCGCAGCCCCGGGTGCACTTCCGCGGTCTGGAGGTAGGCCTCGTAGCCGAGCAGGTTCAGCGCGTGGCACAGGTAGTGCATCGCGCGCACGCCGCCCGACGTCTGCTTGTAGCCGGGCGCGGTGAGGTAGTACGGATGGCCGAGTGGCGCGAAGATGCAGGGCGAGTCGTTCATGGGGCGAATGGCGAAAGGCGCGATGAAGGGCGACGGGCGGCCGGTGGCCGGTTATGCGCCGGCCCGGTAGAAGTCGGATACCACTTCGATGACGCGATCCTGTTCCGCTTCGCTCATCGCGTGGTACAGCGGCAGGCGCACGAGCCGGTCAGCGACATTGTCGGTGACCTGCATGCCGGAGCCGCACCGGCCGTAGCGCAGACCCGCCGGCGAACTGTGCAGCGGCACGTAATGGAATACGGCGAATACGCCCGCGTCGCGGATCCGTTCGAGCAGCGCGGTGCGCTCGGCGAGGTTGCGCGTGAGGAGATAGAACAGGTGGCCGTTGCCCTGCTCGCTCAGCGGCGCGGCGGGCAGCGTGATGTGCCCGGCGTCGTGCAGCGGCTGCAACGCATCTTCATAGCGTTTCACGGTCGCGCGCCGCTGTGCGGTGATCACGTCCGCGTGCTCGAACTGCGCGTACAGGAACGCGGCGATCAGCTCGCCCGGCAGATAGGACGAACCGACGTCGACCCAGGTGTACTTGTCAACGTGGCCGCGGAAGAACTGGCTGCGGTTCGTGCCCTTCTCGCGGACGATTTCCGCGCGCTCGACGAGGCGCTCGTCGTTGACGAGCAACGCACCGCCTTCGCCGGCGATCACGTTCTTGGTCTCATGGAAGCTGAGACATGCGAGATGGCCGATGCTGCCGAGCGGCTTGCCCTTCCAGGTCGACTGGATCGCCTGCGCGGCGTCCTCGACGACCCACAGCCGGTAATCGGCCGCGAGGTGCGAGATCGTGTCCATGTCGCACGACACGCCCGCGTAGTGAACCGGGACGATCGCGCGCGTGCGCTCGGTGATCGCGGCCGCGACGAGCTGCTCGTCGAGGTTCAGCGTATCGGGACGGATGTCGACGAAGACGGGCGTCGCGCCGCGCAACGCGAACGCGTTGGCGGTCGACACGAACGTGTAGGACGGCATGATCACCTCGTCGCCCGGGCCGACGTCGGTGAGGATCGCGGCCATCTCCAGCGCGGCCGTGCACGAGTGCGTGAGCAGTGCGCGATGGCAGCCGATGCGCGTTTCAAGCCACTGGTGACACAGCTTCGTGAACGCCTGGTCGCCGGCGAGTCCGCCCTGTTCGACCGCTTTCGCGATGTAGTAGAGCTCCTTGCCGACGATGAACGGCCGGCCGAACGGAATGCGATCGAGATTGGGAGGAGCGAACATGACAGGACTCCGCGGGGGCATATGAGGGGCGACGGGCGGCGGCTTGCGCGAGGGCGCGCTCAGCCGTCCTTCCTGACGAGCAGCGTGAATTCGTACAGCCCGTAGTCGTGCAGCAACGCGACGTGCCGCGAGTAGCGGCGTTTGCAGCGATCGAACAGCGCGCACGGATCGGCGTAGTACAACCGTTCGGGCCGCATGAACGGTGGATCGGAATACGACGTCAGGCAGTTGAACGAGAAGCCGAGGCGGCTCGTCGCGTGCAGCATGTCGAGCGTCGCGTGGATGTAGTCGAGCCACGTCTCGTCGTCGTGGCCGCGATGGACGTTGAAGATGCCCGACGCAATGCCGTAGTCGGCGGTCGCCAGCGGCGTGTCGCCGACGTGAAACGACACGTTGGCGCGGTCGCGATGACGTTGCCGCGCCGCGTCGACCATCTCGGGCGACACGTCGTTGCCCGCATAGACGTGACGACGCCCCGCCGTGTGCTCGTCGAGAAAGTCCACCAGCGCGCCGTAGCCGCAGCCGATGTCGTTGACCGAAAAGCCGTCGGCATCGGGCGCGACGATTTTCGTCAGCTGTGCGAATCGCAGCCGCTGGCCGTCCTCGCCGTTCCAGTCCACGCCGCGCGCGGTCTGTCCGTGCTCGGCCAGGCGCGCGCCGTAATAGGCGGCGACATCTGCCAGCAGGCTCGAGTGTCGGGAATCGTGCATCGCGTGGTCCTCAGGTTCGGCCGGTCACGACATGCCGGCGTGCATCCGGGCCGCAATGAAACAGCACGTCGAGCACCGTCACGCCGTGAACGAACTCGCCCCACAGCTGCGCGTAGGGTGGATACGCCGGATAGTCGAACCAGCGCACCGCGACGCGTTCGGCCGCGAACCGGCTCTCGTCGAGGTAGTCGCGCGCGGCGGGGCCCGACAGGTATTCGGTCGCCCCGGCCTGGAGACAGAGGTTCAGCAGCTTGTCGGTGCGGTCGCCTTCCAGCGTGTAGTCGGACGACGACGAAATGCGCGTGGAGATGCCTAACTGCCGGTTGATCCACGCCAGCATCGCGAGGTTCAGCGCGCTCAACGTGTCGTGCCGGCCATCCAGGTAAAGCGCTTCGAGCTGTTCCTCGTACCGTGCGAAATGCGGCGCACGCGCATAGTTCTGCCGCAACCGCGTCCAGTGCTGCTCCGACCATTGCGTGCCGTCGATCTCGGTTTCACGGATGCTCTGGTGATAGCGGCCTTTCACCTTGACCGGCACGGTCAGCCACTGCACGCCCTGCGGCGTCTTGATCTGGTTGCGGTTGCGCCAGTCGCGCCGCGTGTACTGCGCGTCGTCGTACAGGATGAATTCATCGGTCGCGGCGATCAGGTCGAAGTAGCCCTTCCACGGGATGTAGTTCGACTGGACGATCGCGATGCGCTTCGGCTGCGGATTCATGTCGCTCAGACCGGGATGTGACCGTACCGGTACATGTCGACGAGTTCGGGCGGAATGCCCCAGTCCGTCGCGCCGAGCCGGTCGTGCAGCGCTTCGAGATCCGCGCGGCTCGCGCGTTCGAGCTGTTCGACCATGCGATTGCGCGCGGGGACGAAGTCGTGCTGGTACGCCGCGTTGATCTGGTGGCGGACCGTCTTGGCGATCGCCGCTTCGCGCGACAGGTTGCGGATCAGCGGCCGCTCTGGCGCGAGGTCCGCATAACGCGGATCGATCGGCTGGCCGCGCATCGCCGCGACGAGGTCGCGGCACAGGACCGGCGACAGGTGAAAGCCGTCGCGCTTGGTACCGCCGAGAATCCATAGGTCGCGTACGCTGGTTGCGCCGATCAGCGGATAGAGATCGGACGTCGTCGGCCGCCAGCCGACGTTGACGTTGACGAGATACGCGCGTGAGAAACGCGTGTTGATCTGGTCCATCGCGGATTTGAGCAACGTGTACGCGCTGCCTGCATGCCCGTGCTCGTGCGGCACCGGGCTGATGTAGTTGCTGGCGCCGACGAGCGTGCGGTCCGGGCCGTACGGTGCCGAATAGACGCCGCATGCGAGGCCGCGGTTGGTCGTGCGCACGCAGTGCGTGTGCACGTTCTCGCTGCTCTGGAGTTCGATCGACATGCCGATGCCGTAGAACAGCCGCTGCACCGGCAGCTCCGGCAGGCTCGCCTGCAGCACTCGCGTCAGGTTCGCGCCGTTGCAGAGCACGAAGCGGTCGGCCTCGACCGTCGAGCCGTCGCTCAGCCGGGCGCCGGTCACGCGCCCGCTCGCGACGTCGACGCGCTCGACTTCGGCGGAAACGAACGTGACGTGGCCGGCCGCGGCCACGCTGGCCTGGAGCGCATCGAGAAACTGTTTAGGGTTCGTCCAGCCTTCGCGCTTCAGATACACCGCGTTCAGTGCGCGGAACTGCGGATGCGGGTGATAGTTCGGAATGCTGGCCGGATCGACGGCCTCGCACGGCTCCTCGAATTCACGGCAGAAGCGTCGCATCGCCGCGAAGTTCTCGTCGTCGAGCGCGTCGGTGGCCGCGTTGTTGAGCACGTAGGTGCCGAAGCCGTGCGCGACCGCGTGCGCCGGCGTGCAGATCTCGGCGAACACGTCGGGCCAGGCGGCGGTCGCCGCGCGGCTCAGTTCGAACTTGAAGCGGTCAAGCGGCGTGCCGAGCGAATCGCCTTCCAGTTCGGTGAACGAGTTGAGCATCGCGGCGGCTGCGCGCGTCGCCGAACCGGGGCGCTGCGCGGGACCGACGACGACGAGCTCGATGCCAGGCTCGGCGCGCTGCCAGGCACGGGCCGTCATCAGCCCGAGGATGCCGTTGCCGAGGATCGCGATCTTCATGGGCGCACTCCGCTGCCTTCCGGGAACGTCAGATAGCACAGCGACGGATCCGACTTCGCCTTGTGGATCCGGTGCGGATGGTTGCCGAGCGGTTCGCGCACGTAGTGGATGCCTTCGAACAGTTCGCGCCGCGCGGCGAGCTGATCGTCGTTCGAGTTGGAGATGATTGAGGACTCGTGCATACACATGGCTCCAGGCGCTGAGGGTGGATTCGAGGGCATCCCCAGCCGCGGGCCGGCAAGCGGCTTGCGCCCTGCGCGATCGTCCGCGCGGTGGACGCCTCCAAGTCTGTGCCCGAGTCTATCGATCCGCGCCCGGATCGAATGGCGGATTAGCGGGCCGTTTCACCCCGCATTTCGACGGATGCCGCCGCGTCAGGCGACCAGGCGGGCGCGATATCCGCATGCTGCCGCAACCACGCAAACCGTTACGCGACGCGGCCCGGCGCGATCCGGCACCGATACGAGGCCGCGCGCCGAGGCCGGAAATCCGTGCTCCCGCTGCCCGAACCGCAACCTTGACCGGCGTCATGCGGCCGCCCTTGCGGTCACATGAAAAGCGACCAAATCCGGCACCTGCTCCGCCGATTGGAACGGCGTAAGCACGCAGAGAATGCTGGCATGTCGAAGGCCGTCCGCCCGCATGCCGCCCGGCATCTGCCGGGGCGTGCCTTCGCGATCACGTGCCGGCCTGCGCGCCGGTGCGCGCGCCCCTATCGAACCCAGGCTGGCTTACCACGATGACTGATCTCACGCTGCCCGACTCCCCCGTCGCCACGATCGAAGCTGCGCTGGCGCTGCACCAGGCCGACCGCCTCGAAGAAGCCGAGACGCTGTACCGGCAACTCCTCGACGCCGACCCGCGGCACGCGGACGCGCTGCACCTGCTCGGCCTGATCGGTCACCAGTACGGGCGTTATCAGGAGGCGTCCGAGCTGATCATGGCGGCGATCGAGATCAAGCCCGACGCGATCTACTACTACAACCTCGGCAACGTGATGCAGGCGCACAACCGCCCGGCCGCGGCGGCCGAGTGCTTCCGTCTCGCGATCGAGCTGCGGCCCGATTACATCGACGCGTACAACAACCTCGGCAACGCGCAGCGGCTCGCCGGCAACGCGCGTGCGGCCATCGACGCGTTCTGCCAGGCGATCGCGCTGCAGCCCGAGCACGGGCAGGCGTACAACAATCTCGGCAACGCGCTGCTCGACCTGAACGAGATTCCGGCCGCGCTCGAGGCGTACCAGCACGCGGTCGCGCTGCGTCCCGAGCTGCCCGAGCCGCGCAGCAACCTGCTGTTCGCGTATCACTACAGCGATGCGTTCGACCAGCGCGCGTATCTCGACGAAGCGGCCCGCTTCGATGCGCTCGTCACCGGCCGTGCGCAGCCGTGGTCGACTTGGCTCGTCGACTTGACCGCGCGCATCGGCCGGCCGCTGCGCGTCGGCATCGTGTCGGGCGATCTGAAGTCGCATCCGGTCGGCTATTTCATCGAAGGGATGCTCGCGCACCTGAACGGCGCGCGCATCGAACTGCATGCGTATCCGACGCGCGACGTCGAGGACGACGTCACCGCGCGCCTGAAGCAGTGCTTCGCGTCGTGGACCAGCCTCGCGGGCATCGGGGACGAAGCCGCGGCCGCGCGGATTCGCGACGACCGCATCGACGTGTTGATCGACGCATCGGGCCACACGATCCACAACCGCCTGCCGTTGTTCGCATGGAAGCCCGCGCCGCTGCAGGTGAGCTGGCCCGGCTATTTCGCGAGCACCGGCATGCGCGCGATCGATTACGTGCTCGGCGATCGCTACGTGATGCCGGCCGACGAGGCCGCGCATTTCGTCGAACGCGCGTGGCATCTGCCCGACAGCTACCTGTGCTTCACGCCGCCGTCCGTCGAGCTCGACGCCGGCCCGCTGCCGCTGCTCGCGAACGGCTATCCGACCTTCGGCTATTTCGGCAAGCTCGCGAAGCTCACCGACCGCGTGATCGCGGTGTGGTCGCGCGTGCTCGCCGACGTACCGAACGCGAAGTTGTTCGTGAAGGCGCCGCATCTCGACGACCCGCGCGAGCAGGACGCGCTGCAGGCCCGCTTCGCGGCGCACGGCATCGGCGCGGCGCGCCTGCTGTTCGAAGGCCGCTCGCCGCGCGACGAATACCTCGCCGCGTACCGGCGCGTCGACCTGATGCTGAGCCCGTTCCCGTACCCGGGCGGCACGACGACGGCCGAAGCGCTGTGGATGGGCGTGCCGGTGCTCGGCCGCCGCGGCGCGCGGTTCCTGTCGCACATCTGCGAAAGCCTGCTGCACGCGGCGCGCCTGCCGGAATGGATCGCCGACGACGATGACGACGCATACGTCGCGAAAGCCGTCGCGTTCGCACGCAACCCGGCCGAGCTGGCCGTGCTGCGCACGACGCTGCGCGCGCAGGTGCTCGCCGCGCCGCTGTGCGACGCGCCCCGCTTCGCACGCCATTTCGAGGACGCGCTGCACGCGATGTGGGCGCGTCACGTCGAAGCCGCGCCGGGAGCTGCATCGTGAACGGCCAGTCGGTCCTCATCACCGGCGGCGCGGGCTTTCTCGGCTCGCACCTGTGCGAGCGCCTTGTCGGTGCCGGCTACGACGTGATGTGCGTCGACAACTTCTACACGGGCAGCAAGCACAACGTCGCGCACCTGATGGGGCACGTCAATTTCGAGCTGATCCGCCACGACGTGTGGCTGCCGCTCTACGTCGAAGCCGACCGCGTGTTCAACATGGCGTGCCCGGCGAGCCCGGTGCACTACCAGAGCGATCCCGTATCGACGGTGAAGACGGCCGTGCTCGGCGCGATCAACATGCTCGGCCTCGCGAAGCGCTGCGGCGCGCGCATTTTGCAGGCGTCGACGAGCGAGGTGTACGGCGACGCGCAGCAACATCCGCAGCAGGAAAGCTACTGGGGCAACGTCAATCCGAACGGGCCGCGCGCGTGCTACGACGAAGGCAAGCGCTGCGCCGAAACGTTGTTTTTCGACTATCACCGGCAGCACGGCGTCGACATCCGCGTGGTGCGGATCTTCAACACCTACGGCCCGCGCATGCGCGCCGACGACGGGCGCGTCGTGTCGAACTTCATCATGCAGGCGCTGCGCGGCGAACCGATCACGCTCTACGGTGACGGTAGCCAGACGCGCTCGTTCTGCTACGTCGACGATCTCGTCGAAGGCCTGCTGCGCATGATGGACCAGGACGACGACACCGGCCCGATGAACCTCGGCAACCCGAGCGAGATCACGATCCGCGAGCTGGCGGAATGCGTGCTGCGGCTCACGGGCTCGAAAAGCCGCATCGAATATCGCCCGTTGCCGGCCGACGATCCGCTGCAGCGCCGCCCCGACATCGGCCGCGCGCGCCAGCGCCTCGACTGGCAGCCCGGCATCGCGCTCGAGGACGGCCTGAAGGAAACGATCGCCTATTTCCGCAAACAGGTGAATACATGAACCCCGAACTGATCGACGCCACCTGTCCCGTCTGCGCGCACACCGTTGCCGCGCCGTTCTTCTCGCCCGGCGAGCGCACGCTCGCGACGCTCGCGTGGCCCGCGTCCGCCGAAGCGGCGCGCCGGCTGCCGCGCCATGCGCTCGACTTCGTCCAGTGCCCGCGCTGCTCGCACGTGTGGAACCACCGCTTCAGCTACGACGCGATTCCGTACCAGAGCAACCCGAACCGGATGTTCAACAGCGGCGGGATCTGGAAAGGCCATCTCGCCGCCACGCGCGATCTGCTGCTGGGCGCGCTGCCGTCCGAACCGGCCGTCGTCGAGATCGGCTGCGGCGAAGGGCATTTCGTGCGCGGGCTCGCCGACGCGAGCCGCGGCGGCCGCTTCGCCGGCTTCGATCCGAATGCGAGCGCGGGCACCGGCCACGGCATCGAGTTCCATGCGCGGCTGTTCGAACCGCTCGCCGACATGCCGGCCTTCCGGCCCGATGCGATCGTCATCCGTCACGTGCTCGAACACCTGACCGAACCCGCGAAGCTCGTCGAGCAGCTCGCATGGGGCGCCGCGAGCCAGCCGAACGCATGCTGGCTGTTCGCGGAAGTGCCGTGCATCGACCGCGTGTTCGAAACCGAGCGCCTCGCCGATTTCTTCTATGAGCACGTGTCGCAATTCACGACGGAGTCGTTCCGCGCGCTGATGGCACGCGCGGGCGAGGTCGTCACGCTCGCGCACGGCTACGACGGCGAAGTCGTCTATGCACTGGTGCGGCTCGGCGTACCCGAGCAGGCGCGCGAACGCGCCGATGCGTCGACGCGGTTCGCGGCCCGCACGGTCGAGCATCGCGCGGCGATCGCCGGGCAGCTTGCCGCGCTGGCCGAATCGGGGCGGCGCGTTGCGATCTGGGGCGGCACCGGCAAGGCCGCCGCGTTCATCCATCACTTCGACGCCGATGCCGCGCGCTTTCCGCTCGTCGTCGATTCCGATCCCGACAAGGTCGGCACCTATGTGCCGGGCACGGGCCAGAAGATCGAATTCCGCGACGCACTGAAAGCGGCGCCGGCCGACGTGATCATCATCCCGACGCAATGGCGCGCACGCGACATCGTCGCCGAGATGTGGCGCGAAGGGATCGCGGCCGCGACCGTGATGATCGAGCACGAAGGCCGGCTGATCGACTTCGGGCGCGAACCGCATCCGTATTAAGCGGCACACGCGATGGAGTCGATCGAACCGCAACTGCAGGCGGCGCTCGCGCATCACCAGGCCGGTCGTCTTGCGGACGCGAAGGCGTTGTACGACGCGATCCTCACCGCGCAGCCGGGCCAGCCGGACGCGATGCATTTCCTCGGCCTGCTCGCGTGCCAGCTGAAGCAGTACGACGCGGGCCTCGCGCTGATGGAGCGCTCGCTCGCGGCGCGGCCGGACGCGTCGTACTTCAACAACCTCGGCAACATGCTGCGCGAATGCGGGCGGCTCGCTGACGCGATCGCGCATTACCGCCGCGCGGTGGCGCTGCGCCCGGAATTTCCGGAAGCGCACAACAACCTCGGCAACGCGCTGCGCGACGCGCGCGACCCGGCCGAGGCGATGGCGAGCTGTTCGCGCGCGATCGAGCTGCGCCCCGGTTACGCAGAGGCGTACAACAACCTCGGCAACGTGCTGCAGGATCTCGGTGAATACGACGCGGCCGTGGCCAGTTACGGCAAGGCTATCGCGTTCCACGCTGCGTATGCGGAAGCGCACAGCAACCTCGGCAACGTGCTGCGCGCGCAGGAAAAGCACGCGGAAGCGATCACGCATTACCGCCGCGCGATTGAACTGAGTCCTGCCCTGTCGGCCGCGCGTCACGGCCTCGGCCTGTCGCTGTGGGCACTCGGCGAGCTCGGCGAAGCCGCGCAGGTGCTGCGTGCCGCCATCGCCGCCGAACCCGGCGACGCGAATGTGCACAACAACCTGGCCGGTGTGTTGCGCGATGCGGGCGACCTCGACGGCGCCGCGTCGCACTATGGGCGCGCACTTGAGCGCGATCCGTCGATGGCTGTCGCGCATGCGAACCTGAGCGGCATGCTGCGCCGCCAGGCACGTTACGTGGACGCGTTGCTGCACGCGCAGCATGCGATCCACCTGGCGCCCGGTCTTGCCGATGCATACAACCACGCCGGCAACGCGTATCACGGCCTGAACGATTTCGACGCGGCGGAGGCGAGCTACCGCGCCGCACTCGCGCTGAACCGGGACGACGCCGGCACCGCCCACAACCTGTCGGTCGTGCTGCTCAAGCGCGAGCGGCACGACGACGCACTCGCGTATTGTCGGCAGGCGCTGGCGGCCGGCCGCCCGAGCGCGGCGATGCACGTGAATCTCGGCGACATCCTGCGCGGCCAGGGCAACGTCGACGCCGCCGTGCCGGCGTATCGCGACGCGCTTGCGCTGGTGCGCGACGATGCCGACGACGGCGCGGCCGACGTGCTGAGCCGCCTGCTGTTCGCGTCGGCCGCCTCGGCGAGCGTGCCGCCCGCCGATTACCTGAACGACGCGCTTCGTTACGGTCGGCATCTGGCGGCCCGGTCGACACGCTATCCGCACGACATGCACGAACGCGCGGCGCGCGCGCGGCACCGCCCGTTGCACGTCGGCTTCGTGTCGGGCGACCTGCGCCTGCATCCGGTCGGGATTTTTCTCGAAAGCGTGTTTGCGCATCTCGACCGCACACGTGTCGCGCCGCACGTCTATTCGACGTCGGACGAAGAGGACGCAGTCACCGCGCGGCTCAAGCCGCATGCGGCCGTCTGGCGCTCGATCGCCGCGCTCGACCCGCAGGCGGCCGCGCGCACGATTCACGACGACGGCATCGACGTGCTCGTCGATCTCGCCGGTCACACGCAGGCGAGCGGGCTGGCCGTATTCGGCTGGAAGCCCGCACCGGTCCAGGCGAGCTGGCTCGGCTTCTTCGCATCGACGGGGTGCGACGCGATCGACTACTTCATCGGCGACGCGCATACGTTGCCGGAAAGCGAAGCCCGTCATTTCGTCGAGGCGCCGTGGCGGCTGCCGGACAGCTACCTGTGCTTCACGCCGCCCGCCGATGACGTGCCGGTCGGCCCGTTGCCGATGGCGGCCAACGGCGGCGTGACGTTCGGCTGCTTCGGCAAGCTGGTGAAGCTCGGCGACGACGTCGTGCGCGTGTGGTCGCGCGTGCTGCACGCGCTGCCGTCGGCCCGGCTGCTGCTGAAGGCGCGCGAGCTCGAACACGCGGCCGTGCGTGACGCAACCGCCGCGCGCTTCGCGCGGCACGGCATCGACGCGAGCCGGCTTGCATTCGAACCAGCGTCGCCGCGTGCGGACTATTTCGCCGCGTACAACCGGATCGACATCGCGCTGAGCCCGTTCCCGTACCCGGGCGGCACGACGACGGCCGAGGCACTGTGGATGGGCGTGCCAGTACTCGGCATGCAGGGCACGCGCTTCGTCACGCACATCTGCGAGAGCCTGCTGCATGCGGCGGGCATGAACGACTGGATCGCCCGCGACGAAGACGACTACGTCGCGAAGGCGGTCGCGGCGGCGGCCGACGGTGCGCGGCTGGCGGCGCTGCGCACCGATTTGCGGGCCCGGCTGCTCGCGTCGCCGCTCTGCGACGCGGCGCGTTTCGCGCACCATCTCGAAGACGCATTCCACGGCATGTGGGCACGCTATACGGAAACGGCACACGCAGCATGAACGACATCAACGACACCCTGCAACGCGCGCTGGCGCATCATCAGGCCGGCCGTCTCGCGGACGCGAAAGCGCTGTACGACGCGATCCTCACCGCGCAGCCGGGCCAGCCCGACGCGATGCATTTCCTCGGCCTGCTCGCCTGCCAGCTGAAGCAGTACGACGCGGGCCTCGCGCTGATGGAGCGCTCGCTCGCGGCGCGGCCGGACGCGTCGTACTTCAACAACCTCGGCAACATGCTGCGCGAGTGCGGGCGGCTCGCCGACGCGATCGCGCATTACCGCCGCGCGGTGGCGCTGCGTCCCGAGTTTCCGGAGGCGCACAACAACCTCGGCAACGCGCTGCGCGACGCGCGCGACCCGGCCGAGGCGATGGCGAGCTGTTCGCGTGCGATCGAGCTTCGCCCCGGTTATGCAGAGGCGTACAACAACCTCGGCAACGTGCTGCAGGATCTCGGTGAACACGACGCGGCCGCGGCCAGTTACGGCAAGGCGATCGCGTTCCACGCGGCGTATGCGGAAGCGCACAGCAACCTCGGCAACGTGCTGCGCGCGCAGGAAAAGCACGCGGAAGCGATCACGCATTACCGTCGCGCGATCGAGCTGAATCCCGCGCTGCGCGTCGCGCAACGCGGGCTGGGCGCCGCGCTGCGGGCGACCGGCGATTTCGACGGCGCGCTCGCGCATGCGCGCTTCGGCCTCGAGCCGGACGACGCCGAAGCGCATTGCGCGCTCGGCATCTCGTTGCGCAGCATCAACGATTTCGACGGCGCCGCGCAGTTGTTCGAGCGCGCGTGCGAGATCGATCCGCGCTATGCGCCGGCCTGGGCCCGGCTCGGCGAGCTGCGTTGCCAGCAGGGTGAATACGAGGCGTCCGTGCATCTGTGCCGGCGTGCGATCGAACTCGATCCCGAACTGGCGGACGCGTACAACTTTCTCGGTCTCGCGTATCACAACCTCGACCGGATGGCGGCCGCGGAGCTCAGCCATCGCCACGCGATCGACCTGAACCCCGACGATGCCGACGCGCACCACAACCTCGCCGCCGCGCTGTTCCGCCTCGACAAGCTCGACGAGGCGATGGACGAATACCGGATCGCACAGGAACTCGGCATCGATCCGGTGAAGATCCAGCTGACGCTCGGCGACATCCTCTGGGCGAAACGCGACTTCGCGGGCGCCGTCGCGGCTTTCCGCGAAGCCATCGAGCACGACCCGCATCGCGCGTATGCGCGCCTGCTGTTCAACATGTCGAGCTCGGCGGCGTTCGAGCCGCGGGACTGGGTGGTCGAAGCGCACCGCTACGGCGATTGCCTGGCGCGTGACGTGCAGCCGTTCGATCACGATCGCGCGCAGCGTGTGCAGCACGCGCGCGGCCGCCCGCTTCGTGTCGGCTTCGTGTCGGGCGACCTGCGCCAGCATCCGGTCGGCATCTTCCTCGAAAGCGTGCTCGCGCATCTCGATCGCACGCGCATCGAGCCGCATGCGTACGTGACCTTCGTGGTCGAGGACGACGTGACGGCGCGGCTGAAGTCGGGCTTCGCGAGCTGGAAGAAACTGACCTGCATGAACCGCGACCAGGCGGCGCAGATGATTCGCGACGACGGCATCGACGTGCTCGTCGACCTGGCCGGGCACACCAACTGGAGCGGGTTGCCGATCTTCGCGCACCGGCCCGCGCCGGTGCAGGCGAGCTGGCTCGGCTTTTTCGCGACGACGGGTTGCCGCGCAATCGACTATTTCGTCGGCGACGCGTACACGCTGCCGTCCGACGAGGCCGATCACTTCGTCGAGGCGCCGTGGCGGCTGCCGGACAGCTACCTGTGCTTCACGCCGCCGGCCTACGACGTGCCGGTCGGCCCGCCGCCGATGGCGACGAACGGTGGCGTGACGTTCGGCTGTTTCGGCAAGCTCACGAAGATCAGCGACGACGTCGTCGCATTGTGGTCGCGGCTGCTGCAGGCGCTGCCCGATGCGCGCCTGCTGCTGAAGGCGCACGAGCTTGGCGCGGGCGACCTGAACCAGGCGACGCGCGCGCGCTTCGCGCGGCACGGCATCGACGCGAGCCGGCTGATCCTCGAAGCCGGTTCGCCGCGCGCGGAATACTTCGCCGCGTACAACCGGATCGACATCGCGCTGAGCCCGTTCCCGTACCCAGGCGGCACGACGACGGCCGAAGCGCTGTGGATGGGCGTGCCGGTGATCGGGATGAGGGGCGGGCGCTTCGTCACGCACATCTGCGAGAGCCTGCTGCATGCGGCGGGCATGGGCGACTGGATCGCCGACGACGAAGCCACGTATCTTGCCAAGGCCATTGCGTTCGCGCAGGATCGCGACGCGCTGGCCACGTTGCGCGCGACGCTGCGCGAACGCACGCTGGCGTCGCCGCTGTGCGATGCCGCGCGGTTCGCGCGCAATCTCGAGGATGCGTTCCACGGGATGTGGGATCGCTACGCGGCCGGCGAAACGACGGAGCCGTGCGCATGACAGGCCTCGTCGCGGAACGGTTGAACGCGGCGCTCGCGCACCACCAGGCAGGGCGTCTCGACGATGCGCGCGTGCTGTACGAGGCGATCCGCCGCGACGCGCCCGACCAGCCGGACGCGACGCATTTCCTCGGGCTGCTCGCGTGCCAGCTCGGCCAGTTTCCGGCGGGCCTCGCGCTGATGGAGCGCGCGGTCGCGCTGCGCGCTGATCCCGTCTACCTGAACAACCTCGGCAACATGCTGCGTGCGCACGGCCGGCTCGACGATGCGATCGATGCCTACCGCCGCGCGATCGCGCTCGCGCCCGGCTATGCGGAAGCGCACAGCAACCTCGGCAACGCGCTGCGCGACGCGTATGACCCCGATGCCGCGATGCTGAGCTGCGCACAGGCGCTCGCGCTGCGGCCCGACTACGCGCCGGCTTACAACAATCTCGGCAACGCGCTACGGGACAAGGGCGAGGCGGATGCCGCGGCGCGCGCGTACGAGAAGGCAATCGCGCTCGATCCCGCCTATGCGGAAGCCTGCTTCAACCTGGGCAACGTGTGCGGCGCGCAACGCCGGCACGTCGACGCGATTGCGCACTACCACCGTGCGATCGCGCTGCAGCCCGGCCTGCATGCCGCGCATTATGCGCTGGGCATGCTGCTGCTGGAGCGCGGCGAACTCGATGCCGCGATCGCCAGCCTCGCGTGCGCGGCGGAGTCGGGCGACGTCGACCGGCTGTTCGGTCTTGCGGCCGCGCTCGATCGCGCGGGCGATCTCGACGGTGTGGTGGCGAGCCTGCGACGCGCGCTGGCGGTCGCGCCCGATCGCGCCGAACTGCATCACCATCTGGCGCAGACGCTCGCGCGGCAGGGCAAACGGCGCGAGGCGCTCGACAGTTGCCGCATCGCGCTGTCGCTGCCGAATCCGACTGCGCAGATGCACGCGGTGATGGGCGACATCCTCTGTGCGCTTTGGCACCTCGATGCCGGGCTCGCGAGCTACGACCGCGCGCTCGACCTCGATCCGGCGTTCCGCAACGCACACTCGGGCCGCATGTTCCACGCCGCCGGCACCGACCGGCTGTCGCCGGCGCAACTGCGCGAGCGAGCGTGCGCGTTCGGCGCGCGGATGGCGGCGCAGGCGTGGCCGCACCGCCACGCACCTCGGGCGGCGAACGGGCGCGCGTTGCGCGTCGGCTTCGTATCCGGCGACCTGAAATCGCATCCGGTCGCGGTGTTCCTGCTGAGTGTCGTCGCGGCGCTCGATCCGTCGCGCGTCGAACTGGCGGCCTACGCGACGCAGCCGGTCGAGGACGACACGACCGCGGCGCTCAAGCGCCACTTCGCGCTGTGGCGCGACCTCACGCCGCTCGACGACCGCGCGGCCGCCGACCTGATCGCGGCCGACCGCATCGACGTGCTGGTCGACCTGAGCGGTCACACCGCGTCGAACCGGCTGCCGTTGTTCGCGTGGAAGCCGGCGCCGGTGCAGGCGACCTGGCTCGGTTATTTCGCGACGACGGGCGTCGCGGCGATCGATTACGTGATCGGCGATCGCTACGTGCTGCCGGCCCACGAGGCGCCGCATTTCGTCGAACGGCCGTGGCGGCTGCCGGACAGCTATCTGTGCTTCACGCCGCCCGCGCTGCCGCTCGATGTCGGGCCGCTGCCGGCCGAAGGAAACGGGTATGTGACGTTCGGGTGCCTGAACAACGCGAACAAGATCGGCGAGCCGGTCGTCGCGCTGTGGGCGCGCGTGTTGCACGCGGTGCCGGGCTCGCGCCTGCTGCTGAAATCGGCGCAGCTCGACGAGGCGGCGCTGCGCACGAGTCTCGCCGCGCGTTTTGCCGCGCACGGCATTCCCGCCGAGCGCCTGCTGCTGCGCGGCGGGTCGAAGCGGCTCGCGCACATCGGCACGTTCAACGACATCGACATCGTGCTCGATCCGTTCCCGTATCCGGGCGGCACGACGAGCATGGAGGGGCTGTGGATGGGCGCGCCGTTCGTCACGCGGCGCGGCGACCGCTTCCTGTCGCATATCGGCGAAAGTATCCTGCATACGCTCGACATGCCCGAATGGATCGCGGACGGCGACGACGATTACGTCGCGAAGGCGGCCGCGTTTGCGCAAGACCTGCCGCGCCTGGCAGCCGTACGGGCCGGGCTGCGCGAGCGGCTGCTGCGCTCGCCGCTGTGCGATGCGCCGCGCTTCGCCCGTCACCTCGAAACGGCGTTCGCGCAGATGCATGCGGCAGCGGTCGAACAGTCGGCGCTCGCCGCGCAATAGCGCAAGCGCGCCACCCGGGGCGCATGCGACGGCGCCCCCTTTTTCCGCCCGCCGGACCGGCGAAAAAAAAGCCGCACGAATGCGGCTCGACGATACGACGTCGGCGCCCGCTCGATGGCGGCGCGCGTTGTTGTTCGTACGCTTACAGCATGCCGGTCGCCTGGTACGCGCTCGCGGCGCGGATCCGTTCGCGCGATGCGGTGAACTGCTGCGCGAGCCGGTCGCGATCGGACTGCGCGTCCTGCGCGATCGATGCGTCGATGTCCATGATCCGGCGGATCGTGTCGAGCGCGGCGGGCGTCTGCTCCGGCGACAGGCTCATCAGCAGCGGCGAGCGCTCGTCGGCCAGCGCGGCGACGCGCTCCCAGTCGCGCAACGCGGTCGCCGACTGCATCGCCTGGGTCAGGTGCAGCGCATGGTTCAGGGCATCGGTCGTCATGGTCATGGTCGTCGTTCGGCGTCGTGCGAAGGGCGGGTTACTTGTTGGTGGCGAGCGAACCGGCGCTGTTGGTGCCGCCGAACAGCTGGGTCAGGTACTTCGTATTGTTCGCCATCGTCGCCATCAGGTTGTTCAGCGCGGTGAATTGCGCGTTGTACTGCGTCGTCAGCTGGGCCGAGTAGTTCTGCAGCTGCGTCGCCTGGTCGGACAGGTTCTTCAGGTCCGCGTTGATCGCCGTGGTGCGCTGGTCGATCAGGCCGTTGGTCTGCGTGTAGTTGTTGACCAGGTTGTTGAGCGTCTGGCCGATGCCGTTCGTCGTGTTGAACAGGCCGGCGACGGCCGGGCTGTTCGACGTGAGCGCGGTGTTCAGTGCGGTCGAATCGACCTGCAGCGTGCCGTCGACCTGCAGGTTGATGCCGATGGCCGCCAGCGAATAGGTCGAGCCGCCCGTCGTGACGCCGCCGCTGATCGCGCTCGCAAGGCCGTTCGAGATCGTGTTCAGCATCGAATCGCCGAGCAGCGGCCCGGCTGTCGACGTGTTCGGATCGTACGACGACAGCGACTGTGCGGTCGTCACGTAGGTGTTGTATGCGCTGACGAACGCGTTGATCGCGGTCGTCGTGGCCGTCGTGTCGGGGGACAGCGTGACCGTCTGGGTCGTGTTCAGCGCCTGCGTCGTCAGGTTCAGCGTGACACCCGTCAGCACGCCCGACACGCTGTTGGACGCGCTCGTCACCGGCGTGCCGTCGACCGTCAGCTTCGCGTCGGCGGCGGGTGTCACGGTCGAGTAGCCCGAGGTCAGCTTCGAATTGACGCCAGTGCCCGTCACCGACACCGCGTTGGCCGCACCGGTGTTGTTCGACTGGATCACGAGGTGCTGGCCGTCCGAGCCGGTGATCACAGAGGCGGTGACGCCCGGGTTGCCGGCGGTCGTGTTGATCGATTTCGCGATGTCGGACAGCGATGCGCCGGCGGCGACGTTGACGTTGAAGGGCGTGCCCGTGCCGAGCGTGATGCTCAGCGAACCGGCGGAGATCGTGTCCGTGGACGTGACGCCGGCCGACGACAGCTTGTTCGCGGTGGCGAGCTGCGTGACGTTGACCGCATACGAGCCGGCCACTGCGCCGCCGCCGCTCTTGACCGACGCGGTGATGCCGTTGCCGCTCGCGGTTGCCGCGAGACCGCTCAGCGTCGTGCCGTTCGACAGGCCAGTGATCGCGGTCTGCAGCGCCGACAGCGCCGATTTCAGTTTGCCGACCGCCGACAGTTCGGTGTTGTCGGCCGTCTGCTTGTTCGTGATGGTGGTCTGCTGGCCGATGGTCTTGGCCTGCACCAGCGACGTGACGAGCGAATTGACGTCGAGCGTCGAATTGGTCGCGCCGCTGATGATCGATTGTCCGGCTTGCGCCAGGATGCTGCCGATATCCGTCGTGCTTGTGCTCGTCGTGGTCATGCGGGTGCTCCAGTCGTTTGCGCGATTGCGCGCGATCCGGCGGGTCGCCGTACTTCGGTTTCAATGCAAGCAGGGAGGCATGCCTCCCTGGAGTGTCGGGTTCGACGAATCGAATCGGCGCCGTCGCGCGTCGCAACGCGGACGACGCCGTGCGCGCGGGCGGACCGCCCGGCGCGGGTGTTCCCGATTACTGCAGGAGCTTCAGGACTTGCTGCGGCAGCGAGTTCGCTTGCGCGAGCACCGAGATGCCGGCTTGCTGCAGCACTTGCGCCTTGCTCAGGTTCGCCGTTTCCGTCGCGAAGTCCGCGTCGGTGATCTGCGAACGCGCTGCGCTCATGTTCGTTGCCTGGGTTTGCGTCGTGGTGATCGCAGCCTGGAACGTGTTTTGTGCTGCACCCAGCGTTGCCTGGAACGTGTTCACGTTCTTCAGTGCCGCGTCGATTGCCGTCATGGCCGACTGTGCGCTCGTCTGGTCGCTGACCGACAGACCGCTCAGGCTCAGGCCTGCGCCCGTGCTCGTCCACACCGTCGCGCCGAAGTTGACGGCAACGGTCTGGTTGGCGGATGCGCCGACCTGGAACGTGACGTTGCCGGCGTTGCTCAGGATGGTCTGGCCGTTGAACGACGTTTGCGTTGCCACGCGGTCGATTTCGCCGAGACGCGTCGTGACTTCAGCTTGCAGGTTCGCACGTGCGTTCGAATCCAGCGAGCCGTCGCCTGCTTCGACTGCCAGCGTACGGATACGCTGCAGGTTGTCGACGGTCGACTGCAGCGCGCCGGCTGCGGTCTGGATCATCGAGATGCCGTTGTTCGCGTTCGACACGCCTTGGGTCAGCGCGTTGATCGCTGCCGTTTGCGACGTCGAGATCGCGAGACCTGCCGCGTCGTCGGCTGCCGTGTTGACGCGCTTGCCGGACGACAGGCGGTTGATCGCTTGCGACAGCGCGTTTTGCGAGCCCGACAGATTCGTCTGCGTCGTCAGCGAAAGGATGTTGGTGTTGATGTTCAGCATTTGCTTCCTCGTTTTGGAAAATGCCTGAGATACAGACAGGTTCTGATTTCGGCGTTGCGCTTTTTCGCGTCTGGCGCTGCCCGCCTTTCCTGGTTGACGGCGGCACCCGGCGAAAACTTTAGAGGGATGTTTGAGGAAATTCGGGACGGAATGGCCGGTTTCGCCGGGAAGGCGCGCCTGGCATGGCGGGCAGCGCGGCGGTCGGGGTGCGGGAATCGCCCGATTGGCTGGAACGTTTGCCCACGGTCGACAAAAGGATGGTTTTGTCTGTGATTCCCTGCTATGATGGCGGGCTGAATTGAGATTTCTGTCGAGGCCCTGCCGTTTTCGGCATGTCTGCTGGCAGTCAAACGCGGCGCTGCACGCAGCTTGTGAAGCGTACTCGCGGTGCTTTCCGCCTCTCTTTTCCGGCCTCCGAGGCCGTATTTCCGCTCGTTTCGCCTGTTGTGGGGACGCCCGGATGGCCGGTGCGTGGCGCTTGGCCGCTACGTTTTTGACCGTTTAAGCAATTTAGGAACGACATGACGACGATTCTTCTGAAAGAAAACGAGCCGTTCGAAGTGGCGATTCGCCGCTTTCGTCGCGCTATCGAAAAAAATGGCCTGATCGCTGAACTGCGTGAGCGCCAGTCTTACGAAAAGCCGACCGCAGTCCGCAAGCGCAAGAAGGCAGCAGCCGTCAAGCGCCTGCACAAGCGTCTGCGCAGCCAGATGCTGCCGAAGAAGCTCCACTAAGAGCGTCTGACGGTTTGCCGCGAAACGGCGGAGTGTGCCTCGAAAGAGGCCGCTCCGCCGTTTTGCTTTTGGGGTCCGGGAAAATCCCGAGGCCACCGTGGGCGGCCGCTCCGGCCAAGGGCTGATCGCCGGCGGTATGCGGTCGCCGGCGCGGCGTTCAGAAGTCGATCTTCGCGTTCAGGCTCACCGTGCGCGGGTCGCCCGGCTTCACGTAATCCGCGTACTGGTATTCCCAGTAGCGGCGGCCCAGCACGTTGTCGATCGACGCGCGCAGCGTCACGTCGTGGCGGCCGACCCGCGTCAGGTAGCGCGCGCCCGCATTGACGACGAGAAAGCCCGGCGCGTCGAGGCCGCCGGCCGCGCGCAGCGGTGTCGCGCCGGTGAATTTCGCGTCGACGCCGAGCGTCAGCCCCGGCACGCCCGGCACCGCATAGCCGACGTCGCCGGCGAGCACGAAGCGTGGCGCGCCTGCAACGCGATTGCCGTTGTTGCCGACCCCGTTCGCATACCACGCGTCGAGCAGCATCGCGTCGACGCCCGCGTTCCAGCGCGTGCCGAACTTCGCGCGCGCGCCGAACTCGATCCCCTGGATGATCGATTCGCCGTCCTGCACGTAGACGTTCGCGGCATTCGCATACTCGGCGCTGCGTTCGATGCGGAACACTGCGGCCGTCGCGCTCCAGCGCGCATGCTCGCTCTTGATCCCGAGCTCGTATTGCTTGCTGCGCAACGGCTTGAGCATCTGGCCCGCGTTCGCGTAGACGTCGTTCACGCGGCTGCCGGGCTCGAGCGATTCGGCGTAGCTGGCATACGCGGTGGTCGTCGGCGCGAGCTTGAACATCACCGCGAAGGTCGGCGTCACGACGCCGTTCTGGCGGTAGCCGGGATCCTCGGCGCCGCTCGCCTGGAACGACCGCTGCTCGTAGTTCATGTAGCGCACGCCGGCGAGCACCGACCAGCGCTCGGTGAGCTGCACGGTGTCGCTCGCGAACAACGATTTCTGCACGATCTCGCTCGTGCGGTACTGGATGAAGCCGTGCGGGCTCTCGTAGCGGTACGGATTCGGCGCATAGAAGTTGCCCGCGCCGAGCGGCACGAACACGCTGTTCGCCGAATAGTCGTTCGCCTGCTTCTGCCACGATGCGCCGAGCACGATCTGATGGCTGAATGGGCCCGTGCGCACCTTGCCCTCGACCATCGCGCGCCACTGGCTGAAGCGGTGATCCTCCATCCCGACGTAGCGGCTGTCGGTGTAGTTGCCGGCCGCGTCCTGCAGGTACAGCGTGCTTTCGTTGCGGCGGCGCGTCGCCTTGCTGTAGCTGTACGCGACGTCGAGCTGCCAGTCGGGCGCGAGCTGGTATTGCAGCCCCGCCGTGTACAGCTGCAGGTTCGTGTTCAGGTACTGGTCCTTGCCGCCGAGGTTCGTCGAGCCGCCGCTGATCGTTGCGGGCAGCGCGCCGCCCGGATAACTGCCGGTGAAGATCGACGGCGTCTGGCCCGTCGTGCGGCGGTCCTGGTACAGCGCGCCGAACGACACCGACAGGTCGCGCGTCAGGTTCGCCTGCAGCGCGAGCGACACGCTGTCGCGGCGGATGTTGCCGTCGTTGTACGTCTTGCCTTCCTCGTGCGTCGCGTTCAGCCGCGCGCCGAACATGCCGTTCGGCCCGAAACGCTGGCCGAGATCGACGTGCTCGGTCCATACGTTGGTGCTGCGGTAGCCGACGTCGACGCTGCGCACGGGCTCGGTACCCGGCTGCTTCGTCACGTAGTTCACGACGCCGCCCGGCGTCACGAAGCCGTACAGGAAACCGCCGAGCCCCTTCAGCAACTCGACGCGCTCGAGCTGCTCGTACGGCATCGTGATCCCGTACGTGACGAACGGCAGCCCGTCGATCTTGTAGCCGTTCTGCCAGTCGAGCTGCATGCCGCGTACGGTCATGTAGCTCGCCCACGCGCTGTACGCGCCGCTGTTGTCGGACACCGATGCATCGTTCGCGAACACGTCGCCGAGCTTGTACGGCTGGCGCGCCTCGAGCTCCTCCGACGTGACGATCGTCGTCGAGAACGGCGTGTCGAGCTGACGGCGCGTGCCCAGCGCGCCGGTCGAGATCGTGTCGGTCAGGTGTTGCGGCGAATCGTGCGCGGCCGTGATGTTGAGGGCCGGCAGCACCGCGGCGTCGCCGGGCGAATCGTCGGCATGCGCGAGCGATGCGGCGAGGCAGGCAAGGGCGGCGGCCACGCGGCGTGGACGGACGGGAGGTCGGGCGAGGCTGGCGGTCATGGCGAGTGAGTAAAAATGCGAGTAAGAATCATTCGCATTGCGTTAAAATGTCGCGCATCGTATCAAAACCCGCCGAACGCGCAACATTTCCATGCCGCGCACAAGGGCATCCGGTCTCGCCTGGCGTGACCGGACGGCGCTTGCGCGGCATTCGACATCACATGACCTGCCTCCCGTCGAACCGGGGCCGCCGCCTGGGCCGGCCCGCTTTCCTGTCGCTGCGCACGCGATGAATGCGTTCCTGCGACCGTTTCTCGTCCGCCTGCATCGCTGGTTCGGGCTCGCCATCGCGCTGTTCCTGTTCGTCGCGGGGCTCACCGGCGCGCTGATTGCGTGGGACCACGAGCTCGACGCCGCGCTGAATCCGGATTTCTACGTCGCGCACAGCGGCGCGGCGCCGCTTCCGCCGCTCGAGCTGGCCGCGCGCATCGAGGCTGCCGACCCGCGCGTGCAAGTGACCTACCTGCCGCTCGCCGTCGAGCCGGGGCGCACGCTGCAGGCGGGCGTGATACCGCGCACCGATTCGGCGACCGGCCAGCCGCACGTCATCGACTTCAGCCAGATCGCCGTCGATCCCGCGACCGGCGCGGTGCAGGGCCGCCGCGAATGGGGCGAGCTGTCGCTCGCGCGGCTCGACCTGATGCCGTTCATCTACCGGCTGCATTACTCACTGTTCCTGCCCGAGTACCGCGGGATCAACTTCGGGTTCTGGGTGATGGGCGTCGTCGGCATCGTGTGGGCGATCGACTGCCTGATCGCGCTCGTGCTTGCGTTCCCGAACCTGAAAAGCTGGCGCAAGTCGTTCGCGTTCCGCGTGCGGCGCGGCGGCTATCCGCTCGTGTTCGACCTGCACCGCTCGGGGGCCGTATGGGTATGGGGGCTGCTGCTGGTCGTTGCGGTCACATCGATCTCGATGAACCTCGCCGTGCCCCTTGTGCGCCCGCTGGTGTCGCTCGTGTCGCCGCTGGCGGAGACGCCGTACACGAATCCCGGGCACTTCCCGCCGGCTCCGCCGGGCAGCACCGTGCTGCCGCGCGAGCAGATCGTCGAGATCGCGCGCGCGGCCGGGCGCGACGCGGGGATTGCCGCGCCGCCCGGTGCGCTGCTGTTCGCGCCGGCGATGAACGTCTATGCGGTCGGATTCTTCACGCCCGGCAACGACCACGGGGATGTCGGGCTCGGCAATGCGTGGTTGTACTGGAATGCGGTGACCGGCAAGCCGGTCGCGGCCCAGGTGCCGGGCCGCGGCTCGGCCGGCGACCTGTTCATGCAGGTGCAGTTTCCGCTGCACTCGGGGCGGATCGCCGGCGTCGCGGGCCGCATCGCGGTCAGCGCGCTCGGCATCGTCATCGCGATGCTGAGCGTGACTGGGGTCTGCATCTGGGTGAAGAAGCGCAGCGCACGTGTGCGGGCGGCGCGGAGCGCACGGCCGGTCGTGCCGGCTTCGTCACGCGCCGCGCGGTAAGTGACGCGCGATGAGTGACGGGTGGCACCGGTGCCACCGTCGCCGCGGGCGGCTGTGAAGGACGGGCGCCCGACTTGCGCCGGTGCCGGCGCCTTCGCCTGCGCCGTCAGCCCGCCTTGCGCTTCCGGGCCGGCTGTTTGCCGCCGAGCGCCGCGCACTGCGCGTGGCACGGGCAGCCGACTTCGTGATCGTTGACCATGCCGGTTGCCTGCATCAGCGCGTAGCAGATCGTCGAGCCGACGAACTTGCAGCCGTATGCCTTCAGCGCCTTGCTGAGCGCGTCGGACTGCTCGGTCGACGCGGGCGCGTCGCGATACGACTGCCATGCATTCTGGATCGGCGTATCGCCGACGAACGACCACAGGAACGCGGCGAGCGACCCGTGTTCCTCGCGGATGCGCTGCACCGCGCGCGCATTGGTGACCGCCGACTCGACCTTCGCGCGGTTACGCACGATGGCGGGATTCTCCAGCAGCTTCTCGATGCGCTTCGGCGTGAAACGCGCGACGGCGTCGACGTCGAACTCCGCGAACGCCTCGCGATAGCCCGCGCGCTTGTTCAGTATTGTCGACCACGACAGTCCGGCCTGCGCGCCTTCCAGGATCAGCATTTCGAACAGGTGGCGATCGTCGTGCGACGGCACACCCCACTCGGTATCGTGATAGTGAGCGTCCGCTTCCGTCTTCACCCAGTTACACCGCTGCGACATCGTCTGCCCCGTGTTCAGTGTCGATTTGAACGTGTCAGCATAGCGGAAGCCCTTTTCACGGGATAGCCGGCCGAACGGCAGATGGGCGTGCGGCGCCGATCCGGTTAAGCTTGGCGCCTGTTCGAATCAGCGGGATTGAAGGCATGGCGGCATTACTTTTTGCGATCGGCATCGACGGCGGCGGCACGGGCACGCGCGCGGTACTGGCCGACCGGCACGGGCGCGAACTCGCGCAGGGGCGCGGCGGCCCGTCGGGGCTCGGGCTCGGCATCGAGCGCGCATGGGCATCGATCGGCGCGGCATGCGCGGACGCATTCACGCAGGCCGGCTTCGCGTTCGACTGGTCGCAGTGCGCGCTCGGCTGCGGGCTCGCGGGCGTCAACAATGCGGCGTGGCTCGCCGCGTTCCGCGCGCAGGCTCCGCTCGGCGCGCTCGCGATCGAGAGCGATGCGTATACGACGGTCGTCGGCGCGCACGGCGGCGCACCAGGGCTGATCGTCGCGCTCGGCACCGGCAGCATCGCGGCGGCGCTCGACGCGGCCGGCGCGTGCCGGATCGCCGGCGGCTTCGGCTTTCCGTCCGGCGACGAGGCGAGCGGCGCGTGGCTCGGCGTGCGCGCGCTCGCGTACGCGCAACAGGCGCTCGACGGCCGCGTGCCGCGCGATGCGTTCGCCGATGCGCTGCTCGCGGAAACAGGCGCGCAGGATCGCGACGCGCTCGTCCAGTGGTCGTGCGATGCGAACCAGACGATCTACGCGCGCCTCGCGCCGATCGTGTTCGCGCACCGCACGCATCCGGTCGCGGGCGCGCTGATCGCGCGAGCCGGCGACGAGATCGGCAAGATGATCGATGCGCTCGATCCGCAGCAGGCGCTGCCGGTCGCGCTGTGCGGCGGGCTGGCGGACGCGCTCGCACCGGCCGTGCCGGCGCGTCACGCCGCACGGCTGCGCGCGCCGCTCGACGATTCCGCGCATGGCGCGCTGCGGCTCGCGCTGCAGGCGCTGCGGGCGGCAGAAGGCGGTTGAAGCCAGGCAAGGCGGGGCGGAAGGTGCGTTGACGCCGCACCGAAGGCGGCGCTTGAACCGGAACCGTCCGGCGCGCCGTCGGCCACGACGTTAAAATGGCGATTCCGCAGAGCCCTGAGCGCCATTCTCCCGTCCCATGTACAAAGTCATCGCCACCGATCTCGACGGTACCCTGCTGAACAGCGACCACCAGCTTGACCCGTACACGATCGACACCGTCCGGCGGCTCGACCGCGACGGCCTGCAGTTCGTGATCGCGACGGGGCGCCACTATGCGGACGTCGCCGGCATCCGCGACGTGCTCGGCATCCGGCCGTACCTGATCACGTCGAACGGCGCGCGCGTGCATGCGCCGGACGACACGAGGATCCACGCGCAGGACATCGATCCCGCGATCGTCCGTGGCCTCGTGCAGCCTGACGTCACCGGCGCGCATGGCCGCGTGATCGTCAACCTGTTCACCAACGACGGCTGGCTGATCGACCGCGATGCGCCGCACCTGCTCGACTTCCACCAGGATTCGGGCTTCCGGTACGACGTGATCGACATGGCCGCGCACGACGGCGCCGGTATCGCGAAGGTGCTGTATATCGGCGAGCCGGCCGATCTGGCGATCGTCGCCGAGCAGATGCGCGTGCGCTTCGGCGATGCGCTGTACGTCACGTACTCGTTGCCCGATTGCCTGGAAGTGATGACCGCGAACGTGTCGAAGGGTCGCGCGCTGCGCACGGTGCTCGCGCGGCTCGGCGTCGATACCGGCCACTGCATCGCGTTCGGCGACAACATGAACGACATCGACCTGCTCGAAACCGCCGGTCACGCGTTCATGATGAACAACGCGAACCCCGACCTGGTCGCGCGGCTGCCGCACGTCCCGCGGATCGGCAACAACTTTGATGCGGGTGTCGCTCGTCACCTGCGCACGCTGTTCTCGCTCGAGGGCAACGTCGCCACGTCCTGAGCGCCCGGTCCCGGGTGCGTTTTCCGAGCGAAAATGAAAAACGGGCGCCAATGGCGCCCGTCGAAACTACCTGCCTCGATGTTCTTGGACAGCGTGAGGCTCGCTGCTCTGCTCGCTTGACCCCGTAGTGTTTTATTCGCTTGTGCGAGCCGATGCCGGCAGCCGGTCGACGGCGTCGTCACGCCCGGCGACCAGCGGGTAAATGATCCCTGCGAGTACCGCGCCGATCAACGGCGCAACCCAGAACAGCCAGAGCTGGCCAATCGCGTCGCCACCGACGAACAGTGCCGGGCCGGTCGAGCGCGCCGGGTTCACCGACGTGTTGGTGACCGGGATCGAGATCAGGTGAATCAGCGTCAGGCACAGGCCGATCGCGATCGGCGCAAAGCCGGCCGGCACACCGCGCTTGTCGGTCGCGCCGAGGATCACGAACAGGAAGAAGCCCGTCATCACGACTTCGCAGATGAACGATGCGGTCAGCGAGTAGTGGCCGGGCGAGCGATCGCCGAAGCCGTTCGTCGCAAAGCCGCTGCCGACGACGTCGAAGCCCGGCTTGCCGGTTGCGATCAGGTACAGCACGAACGCGCCGAGCGTGGCGCCGACGACCTGCGCGACGATGTACGGTGCGAGATCGCGTGCCGGGAAGCGGCCGGCGACCGTCAGGCCGACGCTCACCGCCGGATTCAGGTGGCAACCCGAGATGTGGCCGATTGCGAATGCCATCGTCAGCACGGTCAGGCCAAAGGCAAGTGCGACGCCGGCAAAGCCGATGCCAAGGCCCGGAAAGGCGGCGGCCAGCACGGCGCTTCCGCACCCGCCGAGCACCAGCCAGAACGTGCCGAATACCTCTGCAGCGAGACGCTGAGAAAGATTCATGTAAGGACCTTGTTCAAGTGGGTTGAAGACCAACGGACGACACGACGGATTTATTCGATCGCCCGGAATTGGTCTGGATTATAGGAAATGAATCGCGTCCGGGAGGGTCAACGATTGTTAAATTTGAATGGCTGACGAATGCCTTTTATTAGAATAAGTCCGCATTCTCGATATAGCCAAATCGGTTAAAGATGACAGCATTTATTTCGAAGGGCAGGGCGGCAGTGCGGATGACGTAACGGGTGTTGGCGTCCTGGCCGGATTCGCCGGGGCCGCATCATCGAAAAGGGGAGTCAAAAAATGTCTCAATACGCGAAACTCAAGGCGCAGATCGCCGATCTGCAGGCCCAGGCGGACGACGTGCGCCGCCAGGAAGTGGCGGCGGTCATTGCCGACGTCCAGCGAATGATTGCGGAATACGGCCTGACGGCCCAGGACCTGGGCTTCGCGGAACGGGCACGGCGCGGGCGCCCGCCGAAGAAGGCGCCGCTACCGCCGAAATACCGCGATCCGAAGTCGGGTGCAACCTGGAGCGGCCGCGGCAAGCCGCCCAATTGGATCGTCGGGAAAAACCGCGATCGCTTCGTGATCGAATGACCGGAAGCCAAAAAGAAAGAGCCGCATCGACGATGCGGCTCTTTTGTTTTACACGCCGATTTTGGCGCGGATTTTACCGAATATTTCGGCGCGGATATCCGCGTCAGGCACCCGCGACCCGGCGCAATACCGGTTGCTTGGTCGCCGTGCAAAGCGATTCGTAAGTTTCGACATAACGCTGCGCCATTGCTTTCGAGCTGAAACGCGTGTCGAAACGCTGGCGGATCGCGGTGCGCGACAGCGTGTCGATCCGGTGCAGCGCGCCGACCGCGCCCTGCACGTCCTCGACGATGAAGCCGGTCACGCCGTCCTCGATCACTTCCGGCACCGAGCCGCGGTTGAACGCGACGACCGGCGTGCCGCAGGCCATCGCCTCGATCATCACGAGGCCGAACGGCTCCGGCCAGTCGATCGGGAACAGCAACGCCTTCGCGCCGGACAGGAACGCGGGCTTCTGCGCCTCGTTGATCTCGCCGATGAACTCGACGTGCGCCTCGCCGAGCAGCGGCTCGATCACTTCCTTGAAATAGTCGGCGTCGGCCTTGTCGACCTTCGCGGCGATCTTCAGCGGCAACCCGCTTTGCGCGGCGATCCGGATCGCGGTGTCGACACGCTTTTCGGGACAGATCCGGCCGAGGAACGCGAGGTATTCGGGCTTCACGCCGGGCTGCGGCGTGAGCAGTGTGTCGGGCAGCCCGTGATACACGGTGCCGGCCCACGCGGCCTGCGGCAGCGGCTTGCGCTGGTTGTTCGAGATCGACACGACCGGCGCGTCCGGGAACGCGTCGAACACCGGCTGCAGTTCCGGCAGGTCGAGGCGGCCGTGCAGCGTCGTCACGTACGGCGTGTCGAGGCGCGACATCAGCGGGAACGGCAGGTAGTCGAGGTGGAAGTGCAGCACGTCGAATTCGTGCGCGACCCGGGCGACCTGCTCGAGGAGCCGCATGTGGGGCGCCATCGAATCGCGAATCGACGGGTCGAGCCGCAGTGCGCGCGGCCACGCCGCCTCGAGACGGGCCGACGTGACGGAGTCGCCGCTGGCGAACAGCGTCACGTCGTGGCCGAGTTCGACGAGCGCCTCGGTGAGGTAGGACACGACACGCTCGGTGCCGCCGTAGAGTTTCGGCGGAACGGCTTCGTAAAGCGGCGCGATCTGGGCAATTCGCATGGGGGTTCTCCGGTTTCGATCCGTGGGCGCCGTGGCGCCGGTGTGGATCCCATCCAACGTTGCGGAACTCGCCGACGCACGCGTTTGGCGTTACGTGGCCGGGCCCTGGACGGGGTGCGCGGGGCGCCGGACGGCAAGCTGCGGGGCGGGCCGGCACGGCTCGCGCCGCCGCCCATTGGAGTCCATTATCGATATCGCCCTGCGGGGTTCGAGTGTTTTTTCAAACACTTAAGGCTTGTTACACGATGAAATACGCGAAAACCCCGAGAAAAAGGGCGGGGAATCATGAATCGAGATGACCGCAACTATTGTTGCGCTATCGTGAAAAACCACTATAATTTTTACCGATCCGATTGTCGGCAGCCCTGCCGGCAAGCCTTCCGCTACCGAGCGGCGGCCATCGGTACCCGCACAGCCTAATTCGCGCTGTCACCCGCCTTCCCGATTGCCTCTTTAAATTCGCTTTGTCGGAAAAATTCCTACACGGTTTACAGACAAATCCTGCATGGCATACGCCACTTCGCTGATACCGGCATAAATGCCGTTTGGCCAAAATTCGCCCTGTAAGACTATAAACGAGCCGACCGAGCGCCCAGAGCGCTCCGAGCGAGCAAACGTTTTCATAACACGAATGGCCAAAGCAAAGCTCTTTAACGGGGGAATCATGAGCGCTACCAGCGAAATGCTCAGTGAGATCAAAGAGGTCAACCTGTCGTACCTCCTCCTCGCGCAACGCCTGCTGCGGGAAGACAAGGCGATGGGCATGTTCCGCATGGGAATTTCCCAGGAACTCGCCGACGTGCTCGCCAACCTCACGCTCGCACAGACCGTGAAGCTTGCCGCGTCGAACCAGATGCTGTGCCGCTTCCGCTTCGACGATCACGCGTTGCTGTCGTCGCTCGCCGACAAGGGCCGTAGCGATGTCGTCGCGCACGCCCACTCGGCCATCCTGATGGCCGGGCAGCAGGTCGAAAGCGTCCGCTGATCCATCCCGCCTTGCGTTGTGTCCCGGCGTGCCGCGCCGGAGGGCAGCGTATTGGCCATCCATCCGAACAACGTCAAGCGGACGGTTATCACCATGGCAAGCAAAAGCGTCGTGATCGAGGTGAAGGAAATCACCCTCGCCATCGAACTGATCGAACTGGGCGCCCGGCTGCAACTGCTGGAGGCGGAGACGAGCCTGTCGCGGGACCGTCTGATCAAGCTGTACAAGGAACTGAAGGGCGTGTCGCCGCCGAAGGGGATGCTGCCGTTCTCGACCGACTGGTTCATGACGTGGCAGCCGAACATCCACTCGTCGCTGTTCTACAACATCTACCGGTTCATGCAGGATCACGGCCGCTGCGATCCGATCCAGTCGATCGTGAAGGCGTACCGGCTCTATCAGGAGCACGTGAACCTGTCCGGCGACGAGGCCGCGCTGAGCCTCACGCGGGCGTGGACGCTCGTGCGCTTCTTCGATTCGGGGATGCTGCAGATGACCCCGTGCACGCGCTGCGGCGGCCACTTCGTCGCGCATGCGCATGATCCGCATCAAGGTTTCGTGTGTGGCCTGTGCCAGCCGCCGTCGCGCGCGGGCAAGACCCGCAAGGCCGCCGCCGCGCGCGCCGAACTGGCTGCCGCCGCGGCCTGAGCGCCAGGCAGGGCGGGGCCGGGCCGGGCGCGGGCGGTTGCCGCGGGCCGCGCGAATCGTCCCTGCATTGCTGGTAAACACCGTCGGGCCGTGGCCGGGCGGCCGCGAAAGTTTTCCTGCCGACTGCCGTAAACCTGTTTAACGGCGGTCTCCCCGCCGGTCTTTCGTGAGGGACAGGCAGTGCTGATTATCGTGGGAACACTCGTGACGCTGTTGTCCGTCTTCGGCGGCTATGCGCTGGCAGGCGGGCATCTGGGCGCATTGATCCAGCCGGTCGAGATCCTGATGATCGCGGGCGCCGGCGTCGGCGCATTCATCCTCGGCAACGGCGGCAAGACCATCAAGGCCACGCTGCGCGTGCTGCCGACGCTCTTCAAGGGCTCGAAGTACACGAAGGACGTCTATATGGAGCTGATGGCGCTGCTTTACGTGCTGCTGGCGAAGGCACGCAAGGAAGGCACGCTGACGCTCGAGGCCGACATCGACGATCCGGAAAAGAGCCCGATCTTCACGCAATACCCGAAGATCCTCGCCGATCACCACATCGTCGAATTCCTGACCGACTACCTGCGCCTGATGGTGGGCGGCAACATGAACGCGTTCGAGATCGAGAGCCTGATGGACGAGGAGATCGAGACGCACCACGCGGAAGGCGAAGGCCCCGCGCATGCGCTGATGCGCGTCGGCGACGCGATGCCGGCGTTCGGCATCGTCGCGGCCGTGATGGGCGTGGTGCACACGATGGCGTCGGCCGACAAGCCGCCCGCGGTGCTCGGCGCGATGATCGCGCAGGCGCTGGTCGGCACGTTCCTCGGGATCCTGCTGTCGTACGGGCTGATCGGGCCGCTCGCGAGCCTCGCGGAGCAGCGCGTGGCCGAGTCGACCAAGATGTTCCAGTGCATCAAGGTGACGATCCTCGCGACGCTGAACGGCTATGCGCCGGCGATTGCCGTCGAGTTCGGCCGCAAGGTGCTGTTCTCGACCGAGCGTCCGTCGTTCTCGGAGCTCGAAGAGCACGTGCGCCGCGTGAAGGCGAAGTGACGCGGAGCGCACGATGAGCAAGAGCAAGGATCGCGCGATCGTCGTCAAGCGGGTGGCCCCGGCGAAGAAGGGCCACCATGGCGGCGCATGGAAGCTCGCGTACGCGGATTTCATGACCGCGATGATGGCGTTCTTCCTGCTGATGTGGCTGCTGAGCTCGGTCACGCCGGTGCAGCTGAAGGGGATCGCCGAGTACTTCAACACGCCGCTGAAGGCCGCGCTGCTCGGCAGCGGCGATCGCAATTCGCAGGATTCCAGCATCCTCAACGCCGGCGGCCGCGACCTGTCGAGCGTCGACGCCGGCACGCTGCGCCGCACCGACGGCACGACGCAACTCGCCGATCGCGTCGCGAAGGCCGGTGACGACAACACGCGCTCGCAGGCGCAGGGCGCGCAGGACCGGCTCGAGCAGGCGCGCCTGCATGACCTGCAGATCAAGCTGATGGCCGCGATCGAGGCCAACCCGACGCTGCGCCAGTTCAAGCAGCAGATCCGCATCGACTCGACGCTGATGGGGCTGCGCATCGAGATCGTCGATACGCAGAAGCGGCCGATGTTCGCGATGTCGAGCGACAACGTCGAGCCGTACATGCGCGACATCCTGCGCGAGATCGGCAAGACGCTGAACGACGTGCCGAACCGGATCATCGTCCAGGGCCACACCGATGCCGTGCCGTACGCGGGCGGCGAGGGCGGCTACAGCAACTGGGAGCTGTCGGCCGACCGTGCGAACGCATCGCGCCGCGAGCTGATCTCCGGCGGCATGGACGAGGCGAAAGTGCTGCGCGTGCTCGGCCTCGCGTCGACGCAGAACCTGAACAAGGCCGACCCGCTCGATCCGGAAAACCGCCGGATCAGCGTGATCGTGCTGAACCGCAAATCCGAAGAGGCGCTGATGCGCGACGACGCGACGACCACGACGCTGTCGGCCGATGCGGCCGGCTCGAAGCAGCTCGCGCAGCAGCTCGGCGGCGCGGCGCCGGCCGTGCGCCCGGCGCTCGCGGCGTCCGCCGTCGCCGTCCCGAAACCCTGATATCGACAAGACAAGCTTCCGAGACAGACATGATCCGAACCATTCTCGCCATCGACGACTCCGCGACCATGCGTGCACTGCTGCAGGCGACGCTTGCACAGGCCGGCTATGACGTGACGGTGGCGCCGGACGGCGAAGCCGGCTTCGACATGGCCGCGACCGCGCCGTACGACCTGGTGCTGACCGACCAGAACATGCCGCGCAAGAACGGGCTCGAGGTGATCGCCGCACTGCGCAAGCTGACCGCGTATGTGGACACGCCGATCCTCGTGCTGACGACCGAGGGCAGCGATGCCTTCAAGGATGCCGCGCGCGACGCGGGCGCGACCGGCTGGATCGAGAAACCGATCGACCCGGCCGTGCTGGTCGACCTGGTCGCGACGCTGTCCGAGCCGGCCGCCTCCTGACATGAACGCGACGAATTCAACCGGTGACCGGGCATGACTCTCGACATCACTCAGTTCTACCAGACCTTTTTCGACGAAGCGGACGAGCTGCTCGCGCAGATGGAGCAGTTGCTGCTGAATCTCGACGTCGATGCGCCCGACCCCGAAGACCTGGCCGCGATCTTCCGCGCCGCGCATTCGATCAAGGGCGGCGCGGCGACGTTCGGCTTTTCCGCGCTGACCGATACGACGCACATCCTCGAATCGCTGCTCGACCGCGCGCGCAACCATGAGCTGACGCTGACCAAGGACATGGTCGACGCGTTCCTCGAAACCAAGGACGTGCTGTCCGACCAGCTCGCCGACTACCGCGCGAGCGCCGAACCGGACGCGGCCGCCGCCGCGACGATCTGCGCAAAGCTCGAACGGCTGAAGGCCGAGAGCGGTGCGGGTGCGCCGGCTGCCGCAGCCGCGCCTGCGCCCGCCGCGCCGGTCGCTGCTGCCGTTGCCGTTGCACCGGCCGTCGAATCGGCCGCCGGTGGCGACCGTGCGCCCGATCACGTGGTCGAGCAGGCTGTCGCGGCGGCCCATCCGGCGAGCGATGCAGGCGCCGCCGGCCCGCACCTGAAGATCACGCTGGTCGGCGTCGACGCGAAGGACCAGGAACTGCTGACCGAAGAGCTCGGCAACCTCGGCCGGATCGTCGGCCGCGAGCAAGCGGGCGCCGACCTGTCGCTGTGGCTCGAATCCGACGTGCCGTCCGACGACATCGTCGCCGTGTGCTGCTTCGTGATCGACGAAAGCCAGATCCGCGTCGCGCATGGCACGGCGCCGGCCGCGCCGGCAGCCGCACCGGCCGCTGCTGCGCCGGCCGCCGAACCGGCCGCCGCCGCGCAACCCGCGCGCGTCGAGGTGTTCGCGCCGCAGGCTGCGGCACCGCAGGCCGCGCCGGCGTCGGCACCCGCCGAGCCGGCCGCCGCCGTTGTACCGGCCGAGCCGCAGCCGACCGCGCAGCAACCGCACGCCGAACACGCGGCGCCTGCCGCCGCGCACCACGACGACAAGCGTGCGCGCCCGGCCGCCGCGGCCGCATCGGGCGCCGAAGGCAGCTCGATCCGCGTCGGCGTCGAGAAGGTCGACCAGCTGATCAATCTCGTCGGCGAACTCGTGATCACGCAGGCGATGCTCGCGGAAACCGCGAGCGCGTTCGATCCCGCGCTGCACGACCGCCTGTTCAACGGCATGGCGCAGCTCGAGCGCAACGCGCGCGACCTGCAGGAAGCGGTCATGTCGATCCGCATGATGCCGATGGACTACGTGTTCAGCCGCTTCCCGCGCCTCGTGCGCGACCTCGCCGGCAAGCTCGGCAAGCAGGTCGAGCTCGTCACGTTCGGCCAGGCGACCGAGCTCGACAAGAGCCTGATCGAACGGATCATCGATCCGCTCACGCACCTCGTGCGCAACAGCCTCGACCACGGGATCGAGACCGTCGACAAGCGCGTCGCCGCCGGCAAGGACGCGGTCGGCCAGCTCGTGCTGTCGGCCGCGCATCACGGCGGCAACATCGTGATCGAGGTGAGCGACGACGGCGCGGGCCTGAACCGCGAGCGGATCCTCGCGAAGGCCGCGAAGCAGGGCATGCAGGTGTCCGACAACATCAGCGACGACGAAGTCTGGCAGTTGATTTTCGCGCCGGGCTTCTCGACCGCCGAGACGGTGACCGACGTGTCGGGCCGCGGCGTCGGGATGGACGTCGTGAAGCGCAACATCCAGTCGATGGGCGGCCACGTCGAGATCACGTCGCTGGCCGGCCGCGGCACGACCACGCGGATCGTGCTGCCGCTCACGCTGGCGATCCTCGACGGGATGTCGGTGAAGGTCGGCAACGAGATCTTCATCCTGCCGCTGAACTTCGTGATGGAGTCGCTGCAGCCGTCGAACGACGACATCTACACGGTCGGCAACGGCGAGCGCGTGGTGCGCGTGCGCGGCGAATACCTGCCGCTGGTCGCGCTGCACGAGGTGTTCTCGGTCGAGGACGCGCGCACCGACCCGACGCAGGGGATCGTCACGATCATGGAAACCGAGGGGCGCCGCTTCGCGATGCTGATCGACGAGCTGGTCGGCCAGCAGCAGGTGGTCGTGAAGAACCTCGAAACCAACTACCGCAAGGTGCATGGCATCTCGGCGGCGACCATCCTCGGCGACGGCAGCGTCGCGCTGATCGTCGACGTCGCGGCGCTGAACCGCGAAACCCGTGCGACGCACGGCGCCCGTGCCGGCGCCGAGCTCGCGATGTTCTGATGACTCTCGCCATTCAACCGATTGGGGGCAAACGTGTCTGCTGAAGTCCAAATGATCAATCCGGCCGCGGCGAACGCGGCAACGAGCCGCCGCGACGCGGCGCAGGGCGACGCGACGGGCCAGGAATTCCTCGTGTTCACGCTCGGCGACGAGGAATACGGGATCGACATCCTGAAAGTGCAGGAAATCCGCGGCTACGACAGCGTCACGCGCATCGCGAACGCGCCGGAGTTCATCAAGGGCGTGATCAACCTGCGCGGGATCATCGTGCCGATCGTCGACATGCGGATCAAGTTCCATCTCGGCCGCGTCGAGTACGACCACCAGACCGTCGTGATCATCCTGAACGTCGCGCATCGCGTGGTCGGGATGGTGGTCGACGGCGTGTCGGACGTGCTGACGCTGCAGACCGACCAGATCATGCCGGCGCCGGAATTCGGCGCGACGCTGACGACCGAGTACCTGACGGGCCTCGGCACGGTCGACGGCCGGATGCTGATCCTGATGGACATCGAGAAGCTGATGTCGAGCCGTGAAATGGCGCTGATCGAGTCGCTCGGCGGGTAAGTGCGCCGCGTGCGCAGGAATTTCGGGAGAATCTGCAATGTTGCATAACTGGTCGATCCGCACGACGCTCACGGCGGTCGGACTCATCCTCGTGTGCCTGGCCGCCGCGGTCGGCGGGCTCGGCCTCTACGCGCTGAATCACGCGAGCCGCTCGCTCGACGAGATCGCGCACGTCGACTTGCCGGCGATCCACACGCTCGACGACACGTCGTCGTACCTGCTGCGCGCGCGCGTGTCGCTCGACCGCTTCCGCTCGCTGACGGAAGCCGGCAACACGGCCGAGGCGGCCAAGGTGCTCGACCGCGCGCAGGAGCTGTTCGCGAAGTCGAACCAGAACTGGCAGGCATTCCAGTCGACCCCGAGGCTCGGTGTCGAGCAGGCGCTCGTCGACGAGCTGACCGCGCGCTACACGACGATCGTGAAGGAAGGCGTCGAGCCCGAATTCGCGGCCGCGCGCGCGGGCGACATGGCCGCGTTCCACGCGGTCGCCGACACCAAGATCAGCCCGATGTTCGTTGCCTACGGCGACGCGTCGGCGGCCGTGGTCGCCGCGCTGCAGAAGCGCGCGGAAGACCGCCAGGCCGCGACGCAGTCGCGGATCTCGCTGATGGTCGCGCTGATCGCGGCCGGCATCGCGCTCGCGTTCGTCGTCGTGATCGCGATCCGCTTCGCGCTGCGCGGGCTGATCGTGAAGCCGCTCGAGGACGCGATCGCGCACTTCGAGCGCATCGCTGGCGGCGACCTCACGCAGCCGGTGAACGTGTTCAGCACGAACGAGATCGGCCGCCTGTTCGGTGGCATCAAGCGGATGCAGGACGCCGTCACGACGATGGTGCAGGCCGTGCATCGCGGCACCGAGTCGATCGACGTCGGCGCGCGGGAGATCGCGACCGGCAACATAGACCTGTCGCAGCGCACCGAGGAGCAGGCCGCGTCGCTGCAGGAAACCGCATCGAGCATGGAGCAGCTGACGGGCACCGTGCGGCAGAACGCGGAGAACGCGCGGCAGGCGAGCCAGCTCGCGGTGAACGCGTCGGACATCGCGACGCAGGGCGGCGAGGTGGTCGGCCAGGTCGTGTCGACGATGCAGGACATCGCGGCGAGCTCGGGCAAGGTCGTCGACATCATCGGCACGATCGAGGGCATCGCGTTCCAGACCAACATCCTCGCGCTGAACGCGGCGGTCGAAGCGGCGCGCGCGGGCGAGCAGGGCCGCGGCTTCGCGGTCGTCGCGGGCGAGGTGCGCTCGCTCGCGCAGCGCAGCGCGAGCGCCGCGAAGGAAATCAAGCAGCTGATCGGCGATTCGGCCGGGAAGGTCGAAAGCGGGTCGGCGCTCGTGTCGCGCGCGGGCTCGACGATGGACGAGATCGTGCAGGCCGTGCGCCGCGTGACCGACATCATGGGCGAGATCAGCGCCGCGTCCGACGAGCAGTCGACCGGCATCGAGCAGGTCAACCGCGCGGTCGGCCAGATGGATTCGGTTACGCAGCAGAACGCGGCGCTCGTCGAGCAGGCGGCCGCTGCGGCGGCGTCGCTCGAGGAGCAGACGCGCCAGATGAAGGCGATCGTGTCGGATTGGCGTGTCGCGGGCGGCATCGTGCTCGCGCCGGCGCGCAGTGTCGCGCGGCCGCTCGCGCATGAGCCGGCGGCCGTGCCGGCACTGCCGTCCGAGCCGCGGGCGCCAGTCGCCGCGCTGCCGGCCCCGCAGGCAGCCGCGCAACCGGCACGCCGCGCCGCGCCGGCATCGCGTGCGGCTGCGTCGGGCGCCAGCCACGAACCGAAGCGCGCGGCCGACACCGCCGCGCACACGCAGAAGGATGCCCCGGCTTCCCGCGGCACCGCCGCGGGCGGCTATGGCCCGCGTCTCGCGAAAGCGGCCGCACCGGCCGACAAGCCGGCCGCGAAGCCCGCGCTCGTGCGCCCGGCGCTGAACGGCGAGAAGCCGGCGCTGGCGGCAGCCGGCACGTCCGACGACGACTGGGAGACCTTCTAAACCATGCCGCATGCGCGCGCGCCGTTTCGACCCGATGCACCGGAAGCCTCGCCCCGCGCGGGCGAGCCGGGGCGCGACTTCGCGTTCACGGGCGCGGATTTCGCACGCATCCGCGCGCTGATCCACCAACGCGCGGGGATCTCGCTGTCCGAGCACAAGCGCGACATGGCGTACAGCCGTCTCGCGCGGCGGCTGCGGGCGCGCGGCCTCGACACGTTCCGCGACTACCTCGACCTGCTCGAGCAGGAAGACGATCCGCTCGAGTGGGAAGCGTTCACCAACGCGCTGACGACGAACCTGACCGCGTTTTTCCGCGAGTCGCACCATTTCCCGATCCTGTCGGATTTCGTGAAAGGGCGGCCGGCGCCGGTGTCGGTCTGGTGTTCGGCGGCGTCGACCGGCGAGGAGCCTTACTCGATCGCGATCACGCTGATCGAGGCGCTCGGCGATTCGGCCGCGCGCGGCGCGTCGATCCTCGCGACCGATCTCGACACGCAGGTGCTCGCGAAGGCGGAAGCCGGCATCTATACGTACGACCAGGTCAAGCACCTGTCGCCGGAGCGGTTGAAGCGCTTCTTCCTGAAGGGCACGGGCCCGCAGGCCGGCCGCGTGAAGGTGCGCCCCGAGCTGCGCGCGATGATCCGTTTCGAGCAGCTGAACCTGACCGATGCGGACTACGGGATCGCGAAGCCGTTCGACGCGATCTTCTGCCGCAACGTGATGATCTATTTCGACAAGCCGACGCAGGGGCAGGTGCTGTCGCGCTTCGAGCCGCTCGTGAAGCCGGGCGGGCTGCTGTTCGCCGGCCATTCGGAAAACTTCACCTACGTGACGCAGGCGTTCCGGCTGCGCGGGCAGACGGTGTACGAACTGACCCGCGACGCCGCGCAGGGGGCGCGGCCGCGTGGCGCGCAAGCGCCAGCGGCGGCCGCGATGCCGTCGCCGGTGCGCGCACGGGCCGCGGGCGCCGCGCCCGCCTTTGGAGAGCGCGGATGAGTGCGCTGCCGATCGCGACCAATCGCTATTTCGACAACCACTTCGGCCTGCCCGGCGTGAAGCTGCTGCCGAACGAGTTCTACACGACGTCCGAGGACATGGTGCTGATGACCGTGCTCGGCTCGTGCGTCGCCGCGTGCATTCACGATCCGTACGCGGGCATCGGCGGGATGAACCACTTCATGCTGCCCGACGACGGCGCCGATGCGGGCGCGGCCGCATCCGACTCGATGCGCTACGGCGCGTACGCGATGGAAGTGCTGATCAACGAGCTGATCAAGGCCGGCGGGCGCCGCGAGCGCTTCGAGGCGAAGGTGTTCGGCGGCGCGGCCGTGCTGGCCGGGATGACGACGATCAACATCGGCGATCGCAACGCCGACTTCGTGCGCCGCTATCTGGCGCTCGAACGCATCCGCATCACCGCCGAGGATTTGCAGGACGTCCATCCGCGCAAGGTCGCGTTCATGCCGCGCACGGGGCGCGCGATGGTGAAGAAGCTGCGGCTGCAGGTGCCGGGCGTGACCGAGCGCGAAGCCGCGCTCGCGCGCGAGGCCGACCGCCTGCGCGCCGCGCGGCCGCGCCCGCACGTCGAGCTGTTCGCGGCCAAGCGGCCGGCGCCGCCGCAGCCGGCGCGCCCGCGCATCGAGCTGTTCGGCGCGCGCGGCGCGGCGCCGGCCGGCTCCGGGAGCGCGGCGGGCGCCGGCGGCGCGCGGGCGGCGAGCCCGTATGCGGCGAACCTATCAAGAAAGCAGGAGGCATGACCGCAGTGCAGAAGATCAAAGTATTGTGCGTCGACGATTCGGCGCTGATCCGCAGCCTGATGACCGAGATCATCAACAGCCAGCCCGACATGACGGTGTGCGCGACCGCGCCCGATCCGCTCGTCGCGCGCGAGCTCATCAAGCAGCACAACCCCGACGTGCTCACGCTCGACGTCGAAATGCCGCGCATGGACGGGCTCGACTTCCTCGAGAAGCTGATGCGCCTGCGGCCGATGCCGGTCGTGATGGTGTCGTCGCTGACCGAGCGCGGCTCGGAAATCACGCTGCGCGCGCTCGAACTCGGTGCGGTGGATTTCGTCACGAAGCCGCGCGTCGGGATTCGCGACGGCATGCTCGACTACGCGGAAAAGCTCGCCGACAAGATCCGCGCGGCGTCGCGTGCGCGCGTGCGCCAGGCGCCGCAGCCGCAGGCCGTCGCACGCGCGGCGGACAGCCACGCGGCCGCGCCGATGTTCAACAATCCGCTCGTCAGTACCGAGAAGCTGATCATCATCGGCGCGTCGACGGGCGGCACCGAGGCGATCCGCGAAGTGCTGACGCCGCTGCCGCCGGATGCGCCGGCCGTGCTGATCGCGCAGCACATGCCGCCGGGTTTCACGAAGTCGTTCGCGCAGCGGCTGAACGGCCTGTGCCGGATCGCGGTGAAGGAAGCCGAGCACGGCGAGCGCGTGCTGCCCGGTCACGCGTACATCGCGCCGGGCCATGCGCACCTGTTGCTTGCGAGAAGCGGGGCGAACTATATTGCGCAACTGTCGGACGAGCCGCCGGTGAACCGGCACCGCCCGTCGGTCGACGTGCTGTTCCGCTCGGCGGCGACGCACGCGGGCAAGAACGCGATCGGCGTGATCCTCACCGGGATGGGCCGCGACGGCGCGGCCGGCCTGCTGGAAATGAAACGCGCGGGCGCTCACACGTTCGCGCAGGACGAAGCAAGCTGCATCGTGTTCGGGATGCCGCGCGAGGCGATCGCGCTCGGCGGCGCGGACGAGATCGTGCCGCTCGCCGAGATGAGCCGTCGCGTGATGGCGCGCCTGGCGACGATGGGCGACCGCGTGCAGCGCGTTTGAATGGAATGTCACGGGGCGCGTGCCACGATACGCGTCCCGACGGAAACGAATCTGGAAAGGAACGACGATGGACAAGAGCATGAAAATCCTGGTGGTGGACGATTTCCCGACGATGCGCCGGATCGTCCGCAACCTGCTCAAGGAACTGGGCTATTCGAACGTCGACGAGGCCGAGGACGGCCTGGCCGGGCTCGCGCGGCTGCGCGGCGGCGGCTACGACTTCGTGATTTCGGACTGGAACATGCCGAACCTCGACGGCCTCGCGATGCTGAAGGAAATCCGCGCGGACGCGACGCTCACGCACCTGCCGGTGCTGATGGTCACGGCCGAGTCGAAGAAGGAGAACATCATCGCGGCGGCGCAGGCCGGCGCGAGCGGCTACGTCGTGAAACCGTTCACGGCCGCGACGCTCGACGAGAAGCTGAACAAGATCATCGACAAGATGGCGAAGGCCGGGAGCTGACGTGAACGAGCCGATCCATGCGGCGCTCGCCGGCGCGGGGTTCAGCGCCGACAGCCATCCAGAAGGCGCCGATTTCGCGAGCGACCGCATCCTCGCGCGCATCGGCCACGTCACGCGCACGCTGCGCGATTCGATGCGCGAGCTCGGGCTCGACAAGCATGTCGAGCGCGCGGCGGAAGCCGTGCCCGATGCGCGCGACCGGCTGCGCTACGTCGCGACGATGACCGAGCAGGCTGCCGTGCGCGTGCTGAATGCGATCGAGGTCGCGAAGCCGATGCAGGAGCGCATCCAGAACGAGGCCGAGGCGCTCGACGCGCGCTGGGCGCAGTGGTACGCGGCGCCGATCGAGCACGCGGAAGTGCGCGAGCTGATGGACGATACGCGCACGTTCCTGCGCGCGCTGCCCGAATCGACGTCGGCGACTAGCGCGCAACTGCTCGAGATCATGCTCGCGCAGGATTTCCAGGATCTCACCGGGCAGGTGATCAAGAAGATCATGGACATGGTCTACCTGATCGAGCAGCAGCTCCTCACCGTGCTCGTCGAGAACATCGCGCCCGAGCGGCGCGAACAGTTCGCGGCCACCGCAGCCGCGCTCGCGGCCGAGCAGATCAGCCCGACCGGCAGCCCCGAGTCGCTGCTGAACGGCCCGCAGATCGCGCCGGAAGGCAAATCCGACGTGGTCCAGGACCAGGGGCAGGTCGACGACCTGCTCGCGAGCCTCGGCTTCTGACCCTGCCGCCTCGCATCGGCGTGCCCTGTCCCGCGGGGCCGCCCGATGCGCGCATTTCCCGTCCCGCCTCGTTTCCCCGTGCGCGCCGCGTCCCCGCGGCGCGGCGTGATCCTGCGTCAAATTGACACTTCGCCACACTCAGCAGGCATACTACGCGTCAGCAGCAACGTAGCGTCATTCGTACGATTCATAGGTTGGCAGGCGGCGCGGGCCCGACGGCGGCGCCGCCGGCAACGAAGCCAGTCCCTTGGGGGGGAACGTGAAGCTGAAACGCTTGGGCTGGACCGTCGCGCATGCGACGGCTGCAATGGGTGTGCTGTGGGCCGTCCACGCACACGCCGAACTGGGTGGCGCACCGATGTCGCCGCCCGCGGACGATCAGGTCGCCACCGTACGCGCGCTGCAGCGCGCGATGCGTTCGGCGGACGGCGTGCAGACAAGCACGGCCGGCTACACCGTCCGCGAGATCACGCTCGGATCGGGCACGGTCATCCACGAATACACGTCGGCCGCCGGCAGCGTGTTCGGCCTCGCCTGGAGCGGGCCGACGATGCCGGATCTCGCGTCGCTGCTCGGCAGCTATTTCCCGCAGTACACCGCAGGCGTCCAGGCCGCGCACAAGGCGCGCGGCTGGCGCGCGCCCGTGGCCGTCGACACGAGCGGCCTCGTGATCCGGACGGGCGGCCATATGGGCGCGTTCTCGGGCCAGGCGTGGCTGCCGGCGGCACTGCCTGCCGGCCTGGCCGGCACCGACATCCAGTGACAGCGGGAGAGCGATCTTGAGCATTCATCGTACATTCAAGCGCTGGCTCGGCGTGCTGGGCCTCGCGGCCGCGACGGCCGTGCTCGTGACGGCCTGCGGCGGCGGCGACGGCGGCAGCGGCAACAGCGGCAACTCGGGCAACAACGGCAACAGCGGATCGGACGGCAACAGCGGGAACACGGCCGTCATCACGGTCGGCACCGGTGTCGCGAGCGTGATCAACATTCCGACCGTCAGCGTGAAGGTCTGCGTGCCGGGCACGTCGAACTGCCAGGTGGTCAACAACGTGCTGGTCGATACCGCGTCCTACGGGCTGCGGCTCGTCGGCAGCGCCGTGTCGGGCGTGCTGAGCACCCTGCCGCAGGTGACGAGCGGCGGTGCACCGGTCGCCGAGTGCGGCAAGTTCGTGTCGAGCTATACGTGGGGGACGGTGCGCACGGTCGACCTGTCGATCGGCACCGAGCAGGCGACCTCGCTGCCCGTGCAGATCATCGGCGACCTCGGTACGACGAACGTGCCGAGCTCGTGCACGAACGGCGGTGCGTCGGCCAATTCGGCGGGCGCGCTCGGCGCGAACGGGATCCTCGGCATCGGGCCGGCGCCGTACGACTGCGGCACGACCTGCGCGACGTCGACGTCGTCGAGCAACAACTACTACGCGTGCCCGAACGGCGACAACGCGAGTTGCGCGGTGACGCTCGTGCCGCTGGCGCAGCAGGTGGCCAACCCGGTTCATCGTTTCGCGAACAGCGACGGCGTGAGCGTGCAGATGCCGGCCATCTCGGATAGCGGGCAGGCGAGCGCGACCGGGACGCTGACGTTCGGCCTGCCGAACCTGAGCGGAAAGACGGTGCTGACATCGACCACGACGGGCGACGTCAGCGCGACGTTCCAGGGGCGCAACGTAACCGCGTTCTTCGATACGGGCTCGAACGCGTATTTCTTCAACGATTCGACCGGGGTATCGAAGACGTGCCCGCGGAACACGGAGTTCTACTGCCCGACGCCCGCGACCAGCTATTCGGCGACGCTGAGCGGCCAGAACGGCGCATCGGGCACCGTGACGATGCCCGTGTCGAACGCCGATTCGCTGTTCTCGAACTCGTCGACGTTCGCGTTCAACGACATCGCGGGCCCGTTCGGCTCGTCCAGCTGGCTCGACATCGGCATGCCGCACTTCTACGGCAGGACGATCTACTTCGGGATGGACAAGACCGCGAGCGGCGGCGCGCAGCCGTTCGTCGCGTTCTGACGCGGCGCGGTCGCAGGCAGGAACAAGGGGGCGAGCGATCGCCCCCTTTTT
>NZ_CAJPHP010000030.1:0-84667 GCF_905339975.1 Burkholderia sp. BCC1999
GGAAATGTGCGTCGAATGGCAGGTGACGACGCGGCCAGTGCCAATCCTTCGAAAACACCCCCACTCAGGAAACGACAACCGTAAATTCGACGCCTGATTCGAAGTCCAGCGTTGTAGTCGAAAACCGCGGATCGTTGTCGAGGTAGTGCTTGTACGATCGAACGGCGTCCTCGGCGGTGTACATATTGTCGGCAAGTACCACCGATCCCGGGCGCAGCAGGCGCTCGATCTGCTTGAACAGTTTCAGATAGGCGTCGGCCCATATGTCGATAAATACCATGTCGAACGTACCGTCCAGATCGGCAACGGTAGCGTTTGCGCGCGAGCAGGGTATTGAGCGCGATACCGCTTTGCGCGGTCATCTCCTTGAAGGACTGCCCTTCCAGTTCATGCGCGATAAAAACCTCTCGCTGATTCGCTGGCAACTCGTCGAGTGCGTCCTGCAACGCCTTGAGCACCAGCGCGCGAGCGTAGAGCGCTTCGGGGCCGGCATCGTGTGCCGGGAGCGCGAGGTCCAGGCGATACTCGCTGCTCGTTTCGTCCTCGGCGTCGAGCAGGTCGGCCAGCGGCTGCTCTTTCTTTTTGCGAAAACGATCGATGATGCGGTTGCGCGCGGTACGGAAAAGCCACGCGCTCGCCTGTTCGATTGGAGCAGGCAGCCGATAGGCTTGTACGAATTCGTAAAACACGTCCTGCAGGATGTCCTCGGCATCGTCCGGGTCGCGGATCCGGCGCCGGATGAAATTGGCTAGCCTCGTTCGTTCGCGCATCACCGTCGCAGTGATGTCGCGGTCTGGGTCGGTCATCATGTGCGAAGTGGGTGGCGATTCCATGCCTGTGAAGACGTTTCAGGCGCTCGAATATTGTGACGCGCGTGAAAATCCGCTGCCGAACGCATCGCCTCCGTGCACCACGGACGTTCGGCACGGAAGTCCGGTCTTGCCGAATCAGTCCCGCCTTCCTCCCGCAGCTCCGCGGCCCCGCCGGCCCCTTATCCGAACTGGTCAGGCCAGTCTGGCCTTAAGTTCCCGTTGCCGCGGTCGTTAAACAGGACGTTGCCGGCCTTCGGCGACCCCATTCAAATAACGCGGTAACGGAGATCGAAGTCATCATGCTGTCCTCGATTCGTGCTCGGATACTTGCGACCTGCGTCGCCATCGTGGTCACGGCGCTGGCCGTGACGGGGGGGCTGGTCTATTACGTCGTCAAGAACCACAACGACGAGACCATCGACCAGAACCACAAGTCGATCCTCGCCGGTCACGCGCTGGCGATCAACGAATGGGTGGCCAGCAGGGGACGGGAAACCCAGGCACTCGCCGACACGATCGCGATCGGCGAAGGCGACCCGCTGCCAGCGTTGAAACTGCTCGGCAAGTCGGGCGGCTTCGAGGTGTTGACGCTTGGCCTTCCGGACAAGACCGCGTTCTCGAACGTCCCGCTCGCGCCCGGCTACGACGCGACCGCACGGCCCTGGTACAAGCAGGCCGTCAGCGCGGGCCAGCTGGTCGTGACGGCACTCTACCGCGATGCGACGACCGGCAAGCCGGCGGTCGCGTTCGCGGTGCCCGTGGTGCGCGACGGCACGGTGAAGGGCGTGCTGGCCGCCAGCCTGTTCATGGAGAGCGTGAGCGCGATCGTCACCTCTGTTCACCCGACACCGGCGAGCTTCGCGTTCCTGGTGGACAAGAGCGGGCGCGTGATCGCATCGGCCAAGACCGACCTGATCATGAAGCCTGCGACCGGTCTTTCGCCGGTGCTCGATTCCGATCACCTCGGCGCGCTGCAGACGGCGTCTACGCCTGTCGCGGTCGACATCGACGGGGCCACCAAGCTGGTGCGCGCACAGCCGATCGCCGGCACCGACTGGTCGCTGGTGCTCGCGCTCGACAAGGCCGACGTGACGGCCGGCATGCGCGCGGTCGCGACGACGACGCTGGCTGCCATCCTGATCGTTGCCGTCATCGCGGCGGCGCTCGTCGGCGCGATGACGAACGCGGCCTTCAAGCGCATCCTGCTGGTTCGCGATGCGCTCACGGACGTCTCGACCGGCAGCGGCGACCTGACGAAACGCCTGCCTGCCGACGGCGAGGACGAAGCCGCGCAGATCGCGCATGCGTTCAACCTGTTCGCCGAAAAGATCAGCACGATCCTGCTGCAGATTCGCGAATTCAGCGAGTCCGTCAACCTCGCGAGCGCCGAGATCGCACAGGGCAACCAGGATCTGTCGAGCCGGACTGAACATGCGGCGTCGAGCTTGCAGGAAACGGCCGCCGCGCTCGAGGAAATCGCCGGTACGGCACGCAATTCGGCCGATGCGGCAAGCCAGGTGAGCCGTCTGGCCGAATCCGCGTCGAATGTCGCGCTGCGCGGCGGCTCGGTCGTGAGCGAGGTCGTGTCGACGATGAACGACATCACGCAAGCGTCCGGCGAGATTGCCAACATCGTAGGCGTGATCGACGGCATCGCATTCCAGACCAACATTCTCGCGTTGAACGCTGCCGTCGAGGCCGCACGCGCGAACGAGCACGGCCGCGGTTTTGCGGTCGTTGCCGGCGAGGTGCGTGCACTCGCGCAGCGCAGCGCGCAGGCCGCCAAGGAGATCAAGCTGCTGATTCACACGTCGGTCGAGAAGATCGAAGGCGGCTCCGGACTCGTCCTGACGGCCGGTGCAACGATGGACGAAATCGTCGAGGGCGTGCGCAGCATCACGGGCGTGATCGCCGAGATTACCGTCGCGGCGAAGGAGCAGAGCACGGGGCTCGAGCAGGTGAATCAGGCCGTGTCGCATCTCGACAATGCGACACAGCAGAATGCGGCGCTCGTCGAGCAGTCGGCGGCCGCGGCGGCGTTGTTGCGCGAGCAGGCCGCCAGGCTTGCGCAGACGGTCGGCGAGTTCAAGCTCGAGGACAACCGTGCATTGACGTTGCAGCCCGCTTGACGAGGTGCGATACCGGCTACGTCCATCGATCGGCGGCATGGGCGGACGCAGCATCCTTCACGCGTGCGTGCGTTCCCGGATAGCAGGAATCGGGCGCAGCTTACGTGACCTGCGAAGCATGCCCGGCGACGATGCGCCAGCCAGTGCCCGATCGGCGCCAGAGGCGCGTATAGGCAAACGTACCGCCGAACGCCACGCCGTCGAAATGGCCGGCGAGGGTCGCTTGCGTCGTCGTCAGAATCAGCTCGTCGATCGCGCATGCGCGCATTTCGTGGACGTCGAGCTTCTCCAGGCGCAGAAGCTTCGCGCGATGCGCGGCCAGATCGTCCTCCTTCGAGATGACCTGGCCGGTCGGGACGGTAAATACCAACTGGTCGTCCAGCAGCGCATCGAGCGCGTCGACATCGTTGACCCGCATCGCCGCGCATAACGCAGTTTCAAAAGGTTCGATGACGGTACGGATTGCATCCATGTCGGCTCCTCGCTTCATCCTTGAGGGGTTGAGACTGCGCACGCAGTGGCGACGGCGGACGAAGGCTACCGCGCATTCGACAGCGCCTGACGTCGCACCAGCATCACCGTGCAGATGCCGATCGACGCGATGACGTTGACGACCGGATAAAACGCGACCGCGACACTCCACGTGCTCAGCGCCAGCAACGCCAGCGCGTACTTGAGCACGCACAGTGCGAAATAGGCGAGGCTCTCGCTCCACGGATCGCGGATGGTCTTGCGCACGGTCGGGCCGAGGCCGGCCAACTCGATCAGCGTGACCAGGCAGATCGAGATCGTCGGGTCGTCGGTCAGCATCCACAGCGGAATGGCCGACAGCGCCGCGCCCAGAAAAACCCAGTCGAGGCCGGTCCAGCCGCGTTCGCCGCGAAAGACGCTCGCCACCAGCGTCAGAAAGCACGTGATGGCAATCGCCGCCGTACACCACGCGGACGGCCCCGCACCCGCAACGAACTGGCCGGCCGCCGCGATTGCCGTGACGACCGACCAGACGAGCCACGTGAACAGATGCGGGCGCACGGTGCGTCGGTAGATCGCAAGCGCGTACGGAATCGCCGCCAGCAAGGACACGGCCGTGCCGATCACGCCAAAGATCGATGCGGCACCCTGATCGACATTCACCATCGACGCACCTCGCTCGGACTGGCCGACCAGTATGTGGTCGGACGAATTGCGGCGCAATGTCGTGCTGGCGCTTCTGCCCCGGAACGCCGAAAAAATCGAACCCCAAAACAAACGGCACCGGGATCGGGAAGCGGCAGGAAAACCCACTGCACGACGATCGGATGAATAGAAATAACCTCTTCAGTGAGAAGAAAAACTGTTCTTTCAAATCTCTTTTTGATGACCGACAGTTTGCCAACCGGACGATTGCTGCGATGCCCGGCAGTCATGGGCCCAGGTCATGGCTGCCAACGTCGGTCGTCGGGTCGAATCCAGGCGGAGCGCAACACACAAGCGCCGGGTCGTCACAACGGAGTCTTGAATGAACCCAACTTCAGCAGAAAACCATCAGCACGCGGACTGGAGACGTCTCGCGGCGCAGGTCATCCCGAGAACGCTTGCGCATATCGACGGCCGCAGCGTGCCGGCGCGCAGCGGCCGGACGTTCGCCGCGATGAATCCGGCGACCGAGGCCGTCATCGCGGAGGTCGCATCGTGCGACGCACCGGATGTCGACGATGCCGTGCGCGCCGCGCGCCACGCGTTCGAATCCGGCGTCTGGTCGCGCTGCGCACCGGCCGAGCGCAAGCGCGTGCTGTGCCGGCTCGGCGAACTCATCGCGGCGCATGGCGCAGAACTCGCGCTGCTCGACTCCCTCAACATGGGCAAGCGCGTCGCGGACGCGTTCAGCATCGACGTGCCGGCCGCCGGCGGCCTGTTCAGCTGGTACGGCGAAGCCGTCGACAAGCTGCATGGCGAAGTCGCGTCGACCGACCCCGGCAACCTCGCGGTCGTCACGCGTGAACCGCTGGGTGTGGTCGGCGCGGTCGTGCCGTGGAATTTTCCACTCGACATGGTCGCGTGGAAGGTGGCGCCGGCACTCGCGGCCGGCAATAGCGTGGTGCTGAAGCCGGCGGAACAGTCGCCGCTGTCCGCGCTGCGTCTCGCGGAGCTGGCGCTCGAGGCCGGCCTGCCGCCCGGCGTGCTGAACGTCGTGCCCGGTTATGGCGAGACCGCGGGGCGCGCGCTCGGGTTGCATCCCGATGTCGACGTACTCGCGTTCACGGGATCGACGGCCGTCGGCAAGAAATTCCTCGAGTATGCCGCGCAGTCGAACATGAAGCAGGTATGGCTCGAATGCGGCGGCAAGAGCCCGAATCTCGTGTTCGACGATACGGACGATCTCGACCTCGCCGCACGCAAGGCGTGCTTCGGCATCTTCTTCAACCAGGGCGAAGTGTGTTCCGCGAACTCGCGGCTGCTGGTCCAGCGCTCGATCCACGACGCGTTCGTCGACCGGCTGATCTCGCATGCGGCCGCGTTCATGCCTGGCGATCCGCTCGATCCGTCGAGCGGGATGGGTGCGATCGTCGACGAGCAGCAGCATCGGCGCGTGCGCGAGTGGATCGCGCGCGGCCGCGACAGCGCAACGCTCGCGATCGGCGGCGGTGCGCCGCGTGTCGACGGCAAGGGCTACTTCATCGAACCGACGATCTTCATCGACGTGAAGCCTGACGATGCGATCGCGCGCGAGGAGATCTTCGGACCGGTGCTGTCGGTGATGGCGTTCGACACCGAGGACGAGGCCGTGCGGCTCGCGAACGACTCGATCTACGGTCTTGCCGCGTCGGTGTGGACCGGCAGCCTGTCGCGTGCGCATCGCGTAGCGGGCCGGCTGAAGGCCGGGACGGTGTCCGTCAACACGGTCGATGCGCTGAGTGCGCAGACGCCGTTCGGCGGGTTCCGCCAGTCGGGCTTCGGCCGCGATCTGTCCTTGCATGCGATCGACAAGTACACGGGCCTGAAGACGACCTGGATCAGCTACTGATTCGAACCGGCGGGCCGCAAGCGGCCGCGCCGGGCTGCACAACCCTCACTTTTTATCCTTACAAAGAACCGGAGACTTGCCCATGAATGCGCCCAACTTTCCGCATCGCACGACGCAGGACTATCAACGCAGCGACGCCGCGCACCACCTGCATGCATTCGTCGACCAGAAGGCGCTGAACGAGGAAGGCGCGCGCGTGATGGTGCGCGGCGAAGGTGTATATCTATGGGATAACGACGGCAACCGCTATCTGGACGGCATGTCCGGGCTGTGGTGCACCAACGTCGGCTACGGCCGGCCGGAGCTGGTCGATGCCGCCGCGCGGCAGATGAAGGAACTGTCCTACTACAACATGTTCTTTCACACGACGCACCCGTCGGTGATCGAACTGTCGGAGCGGCTGTTCGCGCTGCTTGGCAATCGCTTCAGCCACGTGGTGTATACCAATTCGGGTTCCGAATCGAATGAGGTGCTCATCCGCACGGTGCGGCGCTTCTGGGACGTGATGGGCAAGCCGGAGAAAAAGGTGCTGATCGGCCGCGTGAACGGCTATCACGGCTCGACGGTCGGCAGTGCGTCGCTGGGCGGGATGGCGTTCATGCATGAAATGGGTGACCTGCCGATTCCGAACATCACGCACGTCGACGAACCATACTGGTACGCGAACGGCGGCGACCTGAGCCCCGAGGCGTTCGGCAAGCAAGCGGCGCTGTCGCTCGAGCGCAAGATCCTCGAGATCGGCGCGGACCGCGTTGCCGCATTTGTCGCGGAACCGTTCCAGGGCGCGGGCGGGATGATTTTCCCGCCGGACGGCTACTGGCAGGAGATCGAACGCATCTGCCGCCAGTACGACGTGCTGCTCTGCGCGGACGAAGTGATCGGCGGCTTCGGCCGTACCGGCGAGTGGTTCGCGCATCGTCACTTCGGCTTCGAACCCGACCTGATCTGCATGGCAAAGGGGCTGACTTCGGGCTATGTGCCGATGGGCGGCCTGATCATGAGCCGACGCGTCGGCGAAGCGCTGGTCGACAAGGGCGGCGTCTATGCGCACGGGCTGACGTATTCGGGGCACCCGGTCGCGGCCGCCGTTGCACTGGCGAACCTCGACGTGCTCGAGCGCGAGGGCCTCGTCGAGCGGACGAAGACGGATACGGGGCCGTACCTGCAGAAGGCGCTGCGCGATGCGTTCGACGGCCATCCGCTCGTCGGCGAGATCCAGGGCGTAGGCGCGGTCGGCGCGATCCAGTTCGCGAAGAACAAGGCGACGCGCGAGCGCTTCGCGAACGAGGCCGACCTGACCTGGCACAGCCGGACGGTCGGTTTCGAGCTCGGTGCGATCGTGCGTTCGACGAACGGCCGCCTGATCGTGGCGCCGCCGCTGGTGATCGATCATGCGCAAATCGACGAACTGGTCGGCACGATGCGCAAGGCGGTGGATGCGACCGCGCGCGAAGTGCTCGGGATCGACTGCTGACCGGTCAGGCGACGCGCTTTCGTCCGGCGACTGGCTGGCGGAAGCGCGCTTCGCTCCGAAGCGGGTAACCGTGGCGCCGAGAATCGGGCGTCGAAGGTAGCGGGCGATCAAACGACGTGCTTGCGGTCGCACATCAATTAGGATTGCAAATGACATTGCATTCCGGATGACGATCGCAGCCTTCAATCGGGGCCGAGTGGCCGCGTGACCCTGCTGTCCGCGTACCGACACACATCACGACATCAACAAGGAGACGAAATGAGTCAGGGCGAGTCCATTGCTCATCTCGAGGAAAGCACCATCCAGCCGATTCCGCTGACCGAGCGGCACGGCAGTGCGAAGGATCTGTTCACGATCTGGTTCGGATCGAACATCATGATGCTGACGATCGTCACGGGCTCGCTCGCGACGACGGTGTTCAAGCAGCCGTTCTGGTGGGCCGCGCTCGCGACGCTCACCGGCAGCCTGATAGGCGCGGTCTTCATGGCGCTGCATTCCGCGCAGGGGCCGCAGCTCGGCGTGCCGCAGATGATCCAGACACGCGGGCAGTTCGGGTCGTTCGGCGCGTTGCTCGTGGTCGCACTGGTCGTCGTGATGTACGTCGGCTTCTTCGCGTCGAACTGCGTGTTCGGCGGGCAGGCGCTGCACAGCCTGAGTGCCGCGATTCCGCTCGATGCCGGCGTCGTCGTGATCGGCCTGATCAGTCTGCTCGGATCGATCTACGGCTACAAGCTGATCCACGCGTATGCGCGGCTGCTGAGCTGGTGCTCGGGTAGCGTGCTGGTGCTCGCGTTCGTGTGGATCATCTTCGTGCACGGGTTGCCGGGCGATACGTTCTCGAAGCATTCGCTGAACCTGTCCGGTTTCCTTGGCGCGATGTCGGTCGCCGCGCTGTGGCAGATCGCGTACGCGCCGTACGTGTCGGACTATTCGCGCTACCTGCCGCCCGATACGGGGCCGCGTACGGCATTCTGGTCGAGCTACTGGGGCTGCGTGCTCGGCTCGTTCTTCCCGATGCTGCTCGGCTGCCTGGTCGGCCTGGCAACGCCCGACGGCAACGTCGTGAGCGGTCTGACCGGCCTCACGCAGGGGATCAGCGTGCTCGTGATCGTCGTGCTGTCGTTCGGCATCGCGGCGAGCAACGCGATGGAGCTGTATTGCGGTGCGCTGTCGGCCATCACCGTGCTGCAGACGCTCTTTCCGTCGTGGTCGGGCAAGGCCCGCGCGCGGGCGATCACGGCGATCGTCCTGTGCGCCATCGCGCTCGCGATCGCGCTGTTCGGGCAGGACAATTTCCTCGCCGGCTACACGAACTTCATCCTGCTGCTGCTGTACGTGCTCGTGCCGTGGACCGCGATCAACCTCGTCGACTACTACCTCGTCTGTCACGGCGAGTACGACGTCGCGTCGTTCTTCCGTCAGGACGGCGGCATCTACGGGCGCTTCAACACGATCGCGGTCGGGTCGTACGTCATCGGGATCGTCGCGCAGGCGCCGTTCATGGCGACCGATCTCTATACGGGCGAACTGGCGAGCCGGCTCGGCGGGGCGGACGTGTCGTGGATCGTCGGCCTGTCGCTGACGTCGCTCGTCTACTACGCGGGTTGCAAGCTGTTCTCGCGGCCGCTGCAGGGTGTCGCGGCGAGCGTCGACTGAGTGTGTCGGGGCATCGGCGCCTGCGCGATGTTACGGCGTGAATGTCCGCAGGCGCTCCGCGTGCGCTTCGAGCCCGAAGTCATGGCCGAGCCTTCCGGTGCGAATCTCGCGGAGGTTCGCATCGTATCGGCGTCGCGGGACGGGCTCCCCGCGACTTTCGCACGCGTCGCGTGTCATGCGCCCGTGCTTCAAGGCTCCGCCTTCGTCGCATGCACGTCACGCCGGAATGCGCCGGGGCTCGTGCCCGTCCACTTGCGGAACGCACGATGAAACGCGCTCGGTTCGGTGAAGCCGAGTTCGGTCGCGATCTCCGCGACGCTGAGCGCGTGCCCGCGCAACAGCGACTGGGCCAGCGCGCCGCGCAGTTCGTCCTTGATCGCCGCGAAGCTCTGCCCTTCGCTGCGCAGACGCCGCCGCAGCGTCGCCGGCGTCGTGCCGAGGCGAACGGCCAGCGCATCGAAGTCGGGCCACTCGGCCGCCGGTAGCGCTTTCAGGTGCGCGCGCGTTTTCGCGACCCAGCCGGTGTCGTGCCGGTAGCGGACCAGCAGGTTGCCGGGCGCGCCGCGCAGGAAGGTTTTCAGCGCCTGCGCCGAGCGGATCGTCGGCAGAGCGAGATACGCGGCGTTGAACGCGAGCCGGCTGTCGGGCCGGTCGAAATGCACGGGTACGCCGAAGAACTGGTGATAGTCGCTGCGCTGGCCGGGGCTCGGGCACGCGAAATCGATGCGTTGCAGCGGAATGCGCCGGCCGATCAGCCAGCAGGCGACGCCGAGCAGGATCAGCCAGAACGTCCGGTACGCGAACGCCGGATACGGCGCGCCCGATTGCTTGAGCACGATCTGCGCCTGCCCGTCGGCCACGACGAGTTCGCCGCGCGGCTCGTCGAGCACCACGCGCAGGAACTGCAGCGCACGCCGCAGTGCCTGCTCGAGTGTGCCGGCGTGCAGCACCGCGTGGCACAGCAGCGTGAAGCTGCCTTGCCGCATCGGGCGCGCGGCGAGACCGAAGAATTCGTCGTCGAGCGTGGCGGCGATTGCCAGCCACAGCCGGCCGTACTGTTGCGGCGTGACGGGCTCGCGCACGGCGGCCGGCAGGCCGGCGGCGCGCAGCACGGGTTCCGTCGGCAGGCGTTGCCGGCGCAGGCACGCGAGCGCGTCGTCGACGAAATCCGGCGAAATCATCTGCGGCCCCATTTTTCCGCATCCTCCCGACATGGCAAAAGCGATCACGATTCTAGATTCTGTTTGTCATTGATTGCAATGTGCGGGCTGTCTACTATCGATATATCCCCCGTCGCGCCCCTGGCTCGCCGGCGGCCATAACGCACAGGAGACACGCATGCCTGATGGAGCTACCGCCCGGGCGGTGCCGGCCTACGCCGACGCCGTGGCCCGGTTCAGTATCGAGACCGCCGCCGCGCAGTTGCACGGCGACCTGGAACGCGGCCTGAACGCGTGCGTCGAATGCTGCGACCGGCACGCGACGGCGGACGCGGTCGCACTCGACTGGATCGACCTCGGCGGGCAGCACCACCGCTTCACGTTCGCGCAGATGCAGGCGTTGTCGGCCCGGGTCTCGAACCTGCTGGTCGCGCAGGGCGTGAAGCCGGGCGACGTCGTGGCCGGCCTGCTGCCCCGCACGCCGGAGCTGGTCGCGACGATCCTCGGCACGTGGCGCGCGGGCGCCGTCTATCAGCCGCTGTTCACCGCGTTCGGCCCGAAGGCGATCGAGCACCGGTTGCGCATGAGCGATGCGCGGCTCGTCGTGACCAACGTCGCGAATCGCGCGAAGCTCGACGAGATCGCCGATTGCCCGCCGGTCGCGACGGTGCGCGATGCAGGCGAGACGCTGCCGGCGAACGACATCGATTTCCGCGCGGCGATCGATGCGCAGCCTGATACGTTCGAACCCGTGCTGCGCAAGGGCACCGACCTGTTCATGATGATGTCGACATCGGGCACGACGGGCCTGCCGAAGGGCGTCCCGGTGCCGCTGTACGCGCTGCTCGCGTTCGGTGCGTACACGCGCGACGCGGTCGACCTGCGCGCAGGCGACCGGTTCTGGAACATCGCCGATCCGGGCTGGGCGTACGGCCTGTATTACGCGATCACGGGCCCGCTGGTGCTCGGTCATGCGACGACGCTCTACGAAGGCAGCTTCACGGTCGAGAGCACGTACGACGTGATCGAACGGCTCGGCATCACGAGCCTGGCCGGCTCGCCGACCGCGTACCGGATGCTGATGGCGGCCGGGCCGGAAGCGGCGGCGCGCGTGAAGGGCAAGCTGCGCGTGGTGAGCAGCGCGGGCGAACCGCTGAATCCGGAGGTCGTGCGCTGGTTCGACGCGGCGCTCGGCGCGCCGATCTACGATCACTACGGCCAGACCGAGCTCGGGATGGTCGTGAACAACCATCACGGTCTCGCACACGTGGTGCATGTCGGGTCAGCCGGCTTCGCGATGCCGGGCTACCGGGTCGCGGTGCTCGACGAAGCGGGCCGCGAGCTTGGCCCCGGCCAACCGGGCAACCTCGCGATCGACATCGCGCGCTCGCCGCTGCTGTGGTTCCGCGGCTACTGGCAGCAGGACACGCCGGCGATCGCGGGCGGCTACTACCGGACAGGCGACAACGTCGAGCTGGAGCCGGACGGCACCGTGAGCTTCATCGGCCGCGCAGACGACGTGATCACCTCGTCCGGCTACCGGATCGGCCCGTTCGACGTGGAAAGCGCGCTGATCGAGCATCCGGCCGTCAGCGAAGCCGCGGTGATCGGCGTGCCCGATCCGGAGCGCACGGAGATCGTGAAGGCGTTCGTCGTGCTGTCGAAGGGCTTCGACGGCACGCCCGAACTGGCCGAGGAATTGAGCCTGCATGTGAAGCGGCGGCTGTCCGCTCACGCGTATCCGCGCGCGATCGATTTCGTCGACGCGCTGCCGAAAACCCCGAGCGGCAAGATCCAGCGTTTCGTGCTGCGCAAGATGGAAGCCGAGAAGGCCACTCAACCATGAATACGGACTGCGAATGAATATCAAGGATCGCGTTTTTCTGATTACGGGCGCCGGTTCGGGCCTCGGCGCCGCGGTGGCGCGCATGGTCGTCGAGCAGGGCGGCAAGGCCGTGCTGCTCGACGTCAATGACGATGCGGGCACGAGCCTCGCGCACGAACTCGGTGCGGCCGCACGCTTCGTGAAGACCGACGTGACGAGCGAAGCCGATGGGCAGGCGGCTGTCGCTGTTGCGCGCGACGCGTTCGGTCGCATCGACGCGCTGGTCAACTGCGCGGGCGTTGCGCCGGGCGAGAAGGTCGTCGGCCGCGAGGGCCCGCACTCGCTCGAGCGCTTCGCGCGTGCGGTGTCGATCAATCTGGTCGGCACGTTCAACATGATCCGGCTGGCCGCCGAAGCGATGTCGAAGCAGGACGCCGATGCGGAAGGCGAGCGCGGCGTGATCGTCAACACCGCATCGGTCGCCGCGTTCGACGGGCAGATCGGGCAGGCGGCGTATGCTGCATCGAAAAGCGGCGTGGTGGGCATGACGCTGCCGATCGCGCGCGAACTCGCGCGCTTCGGCATTCGCGTCGTGACGGTCGCGCCGGGCATCTTCGCGACGCCGATGATGGCCGGCATGCCGCAGGACGTGCAGGACGCGCTCGGCAAGAGCGTGCCGTTCCCGCCGCGGCTCGGCCGCCCGGAAGAATTTGCGGCGCTGGTGCGCCACATCGCCGAGAACACGATGCTGAACGGCGAAGTCATCCGTCTCGATGGCGCGTTGCGCATGGCACCGCGCTGACACTGGAGGAAGCGAATCATGACGACTCAGGATCCGATCGTAATCGTTGGCACGGCGCGTACGCCGATGGGTGGTTTTCAGGGCGACCTGGCGGCGGCCAGCGCGAGCGACCTCGGCGCGGTGGCGATTCGCGCGGCGCTCGAGCGCGCGAACGTGCCGGCCGAACGCATCGACGAAATCGTGTTCGGCTGCGTGCTGCCGGCTGGCCAGGGCCAGGCGCCGGCGCGACAGGCCGCGCTGAAGGCCGGGCTGCCGCTCGGCGCGGGCGCGACCACGGTCAACAAGATGTGCGGTTCGGGGATGAAGGCCGCGATGTTCGCGCATGACCTGCTGCTGGCCGGTTCGGCGGCGGTGGCTGTCGCGGGCGGGATGGAGAGCATGACGAATGCGCCGTACCTGCTGCCGAAGGCGCGCGCGGGGATGCGCATGGGGCACGGGCAGGTGCTCGACCACATGTTCCTCGACGGGCTCGAAGACGCGTACGAGAAAGGCCGCCTGATGGGCACGTTCGCCGAGGATTGCGCACAGGCGTACCAGTTCACGCGCGAGGCGCAGGATGCGTTCGCGATCGCGTCGCTGACGCGCGCGCAGCGCGCGATCGCCGAAGGGCGTTTCGTGTCGGAGATCGCGTCGGTGACCGTGAAGGCCGGCAAGACCGAAAGCATCGTGTCGATCGACGAGCAGCCGGGCAACGCGAAGCTCGACAAGATTCCGACGCTGAAGCCGGCGTTCCGCGAAGGTGGCACGGTGACGGCCGCGAATGCGTCGTCGATCTCGGACGGTGCGGCCGCGCTCGTGATGATGCGCCGCTCCGAAGCCGAGCGCCTCGGCCTCACGCCGAAGGCCGTGATCGTCGGGCATTCGACGTTTGCGGACAAACCTGGCCTGTTCGCGACCGCGCCGATCGGCGCGCTGCGCAAGCTGTCGGAGAAAACCGGCTGGAACCTGCGCGACGTCGACCTGTTCGAGATCAACGAAGCGTTCGCAGTCGTGCCGATGGCCGCGATGCGCGATCTCGACCTGCCGCACGAGAAGGTCAACGTGCATGGCGGCGCGTGCGCGCTCGGGCATCCGATCGGCGCATCGGGTGCGCGCGTGATGGTGACGCTGCTGGCCGCGCTGGAAACGTACGGCCTGAAGCGCGGCGTCGCATCGCTGTGCATCGGCGGCGGCGAGGCGACGGCGATCGCGATCGAGCGCATCGCGTAACCAGCGCCTGCGACGCGCGCGCAGGCGATCCGGCCAGGACGCCGGATCGCCTGTGTCGCCGTCGGCACGCGTAACCTGCGGCCGCGTGCCGATCAACCGTCGTCATTCGACGGTTTCGCCCCGCGCCTGCAGGTCGGCGTGATAGGACGAACGCACCATCGGCCCCGACGCAACCTGACTGAACCCGAGCGCGAGCGCGCGTTGGCGCAACTGCGCAAATTCCGCCGGGGTGACGAAGCGTTTCACCGGCAGATGATGGCGGGTCGGCTGCAGGTACTGGCCGAGTGTCAGCATGTCCACGCCGTGCGCGCGCAAGTCGCGCATCACCTGTTCGACTTCGTCGAGCTGCTCGCCGAGGCCCAGCATCAGCCCCGACTTGGTCGACACGTTCGGCAACGCGGATTTGAACGCCCGCAGCACGTGGAGCGAGTGCTGATAGTCGGCGCCCGGCCGCGCTTCGCGGTACAGGCGCGGCACGGTTTCCAGATTGTGGTTGAACACGTCCGGTGGCGACTTCGTGAGCGAGTTCAGCGCGATGTCGAGTCGCCCGCGAAAATCCGGCGTCAACGCTTCGATCGTAAGCGCCGGACTGACCCGTCGCGCGTCGCGGATGCATGCGGCGAAGTGTGCGGCGCCGCCGTCGCGCAGGTCGTCGCGGTCGACCGACGTGATCACGACGTACTTGAGCCGCATCGCCGCGATCGTTTCGGCGAGCCGCGCCGGTTCGTCCGGATCGAGCGGAAGCGGTCGGCCATGCCCGACATCGCAGAACGGGCAGCGCCGCGTGCAGATGTCGCCCATGATCATGAAGGTGGCCGTTCCGTGGCTGAAGCATTCGCCGAGGTTCGGACAACTCGCTTCCTCGCAGACCGTATGCAGCTTCTGCTCGCGCAGCACCTGCTTGAGTGCGATCACCTCGCGCGAGCCGGGGAACGCCGCGCGTATCCATTCCGGCTTGCGCAGCATGCCGGCCGGTTCGGTCGCGACGATCTTCACGGGGATGCGCGCCATTTTTTCGGCGGCGGACAACTTGGTTCCCGCGGCCATCGGCGCGGGGCGGGTTTCCGGATGCGCCATGGCTCAGCCTCGATAGTATCGCTGGGGGACGAACGGGGTTTTCGCGACTTCGATCGCGACCGGCCTGCCGCGGACGATTGCATGCAGCGCCGTGCCGGGCGTCGCGCATTCGGCGGCGACATAGCCGATCGCCACCGGGCCGCCGTGCGTCGGACCGAACCCGCCGCTCGTTACCGTGCCGATCGACCGGCCGTCGGGCCCGGTGATGTCGGCGCCTTCGCGCACCGGCACCTTGTCTTTCACGACGAAGCCGACGCGCTTTCTTTGCACGCCTTCGGCGAGTTGTCTTGCGACGATATCGGCGCCCGGATAGCCGCCGGCGCGCGCGCCGCCCGGACGGCGCACCTTCGAGATGGCCCACAGCAACCCGCCTTCGATCGGTGTCGTGCCGGTGTCGATGTCGTGTCCATACAGGCACAAGCCGGCTTCGAGGCGCAGCGAGTCGCGCGCGCCGAGGCCGATCGGCTCGACTGCCGGATCGGCGAGCAGCAAACGCGCCAGCGCGTCCGCGCGATCGGCCGGTACCGAGATCTCGTAGCCGTCCTCACCCGTGTAGCCGGAGCGACTTACGTAGCATGCCGCGCCGGCCAACTCGATGCGCACGCTCTGCATGAAGGTCAGACCGGCCAGCGGCGGTGCGAGCCGGCCCAGCACCGCCGCGGCAACCGGGCCTTGCAGTGCCAGCAGCGCACGGTCGGCCAGTTCGACAACCGCGCAGCGGTGGCCGATCCGGTTCTTCAGATGCGCGATGTCGCGGGCCTTGCACGCGGCGTTGACGACCACGTAGAACACGTCGTCGTCGAGGCGGGTGATCATCAGGTCGTCGAGAATGCCGCCTTGTTCGTTCGTGAACAGCGCATAGCGTTGCATGCCGACCGGCAGGTCGATCACGTCGATCGGCACCAGCGTTTCCAGCGCGGCGGCGGCGTCCGCGCCCGTCAGCATGACCTGACCCATGTGCGAAACGTCGAACAGGCCTGCATGGTCGCGCGTGTGGAGATGCTCTTTCAGGATGCCGAGCGGATACTGCACGGGCATCTCGTATCCGGCGAACGGAACCATCTTCGCGCCGAGTTCGAGATGCAGGTCATGGAGTGCGGTGCGGGAAAGCGGGTGGGTCATCGTGATTCCATGTAGTTAGGATGTCAAATATTTCACGCCGTCGTTGCATCGACGATGAACGATGGGGACCGCTCTCGGGGGCGTTGATTCCGCCCCCGAGAGCGGCTGCGTGATGACCGTGTGCGTTACTTGCCGTATACCGGCAGTGCGCCGCAGAGTTCCGCAACGTGCCGTCTCACGCGTTCGATGACGGCCGGGTTTTCGATGTCGTCGAGAATGTCGCAGATCCAGCCGGCCACCGCGCGCACTTCGGCTTCCTTGAAGCCGCGGCTGGTGATCGCCGGCGTGCCGATGCGGATTCCGCTGGTCACGAACGGACTTTGCGGATCGTTCGGCACCGCGTTCTTGTTCACGGTGATGTGCGCGCTGCCGAGCGCTGCATCGGCGGCCTTGCCGGTCAGCCCCTGGCGGATCAGGCTCACGAGGAACAGGTGGTTGTCCGTGCCCCCGGAGATGATGTCGTAGCCGCGCGCGACGAACACCGCGGCCATCTCTCGCGCATTGGCGACGACCTGCTGCTGATACGCGGTGAATTCGGGCGACAGCGCTTCCTTGAACGCGACGGCCTTCGCGGCAATCACGTGCATCAGCGGGCCGCCCTGGATGCCGGGGAACACGATCGAGTTGAGCTTCTTCTCGAGCTCCGGGTTCGTGCGCGCGAGAATCAGGCCGCCGCGCGGGCCGCGCAGTGTCTTGTGCGTCGTCGTCGTCACCACGTCGGCGTGGGGTAGCGGATTCGGATACAGCCCGGCTGCGACGAGGCCCGCCACGTGGGCCATGTCGACGAACAGGTACGCGCCTACCGCGTCGGCGATCTGGCGGAAGCGGGCCCAGTCCACCACGCGCGAATATGCGGAGAAGCCGGCCGTGATCAGTTTCGGCTTGTGCGCTTTTGCCAGTGCTTCGACCTGGTCGTAGTCGATCTCGCCGGTTTCGACGTTCAGGCCGTATTGCACGGCGCGGTAGATCTTGCCCGAGAAATTCACGTGTGCGCCGTGCGTCAGGTGGCCGCCGTGCGCGAGGCTCATGCCGAGTATCGTGTCGTGCGGCTCGAGCAGCGCCATGTAGACGGCTGCGTTCGCCTGGCTGCCGGAGTGCGGCTGCACGTTCGCATAGTCCGCGCCGAACAGCGCCTTCGCGCGATCGATCGCCAGTTGCTCGGCGACGTCGACGAACTCGCAGCCGCCGTAGTATCGCTTGCCCGGATAGCCTTCCGCGTACTTGTTGGTCAGCACCGAGCCCTGCGCCTGCATCACGCGCGGGCTCGTGTAGTTTTCCGACGCAATGAGTTCGATATGGTCCTCCTGGCGAATGCGCTCGCGCTCCATCGCCGTCCACAGTTCATCGTCGTAACCTTCGATCTTCATGTTTTTGCTGAACATTCGTCTTTCTCCTGATGTCGGAGCCGCGTGGCGGCGCGCGATGCCCGGTCGGGCAGCGCGGCCGGCGCGTCGTCTCGGCTCCTTGGCGGGTTGAGTGAGGTCGGGGCCGGAGCGGCCCGTCCTAGGATTGATACGCTTCGATCGGCGGGCACGAGCACACCAGGTTGCGGTCGCCGTATACGTTGTCGACGCGCGAAACCGGTGGCCAGTACTTGGCCGAAGCCATCGCCGCGACGCCATGCGGATAGACGGCCTGCTCGCGCGAATAGGCGTGACGCCATTCGCCGACGAGTTCGGCCGCCGTGTGCGGCGCATGCTTCAGCGGATTGTCGTCGGCGTCCATCGTGCCGGCTTCGACGGCCGAGATTTCGGCGCGGATCGCGATCATCGCGTCGATGAAGCGGTCGAGTTCCGCCTTCGATTCCGATTCGGTCGGTTCGATCATCAGCGTGCCGGCGACCGGGAAGCTCATCGTCGGCGCGTGGAACCCGAAATCGATCAGTCGCTTCGCGACGTCGTCGACGCTGATGCCGCTGCTGTCCTTCAGTGGCCGCAGGTCGATGATGCATTCGTGCGCGACGCGGCCGTTCGGGCCCGCGTAAAGAATCGGATAGTGCGGCGCGAGGCGGCTCGCGACGTAGTTGGCGTTGAGGATCGCCGTCTCGGTCGCGCGCCGGAGGCCTTCGGCGCCCATCAACGTGATGTAGGTCCACGTGATCGGCAGGATGCTCGCGCTGCCGAGCGGCGCGGCAGACACCGCGCCGATGCCGGGCACGCGGCCTTCGCGGTGACCGGGCAGGAACGGCGCGAGGTGGGACTTTACGCCGATCGGGCCGACGCCGGGGCCGCCGCCGCCGTGCGGGATGCAGAAGGTCTTGTGCAGGTTCAGGTGCGACACGTCGCCGCCGAATGCGCCAGGTTGCGCGAGGCCGACCAGCGCATTCATGTTCGCGCCATCGATGTACACCTGGCCGCCATGCGCATGGACGATGTCGCATGCGTCGCGCACGCGTGCCTCGAACACGCCGTGCGTCGACGGGTACGTGATCATGATCGCGGCCAGCCTGCGGCTGTACTGCACGGCCCTGGCCGCGAGGTCGTCGATGTCGACGTTGCCGTCGTCGTCGCATTTGACGACGACGACCTGCATGCCGACCATCTGCGCCGATGCGGGGTTGGTGCCGTGCGCGGACGACGGAATCAGGCACACGTCGCGCTGTGCCTCGCCGCGACTCGCGTGATATGCACGGATCGCCAGCAGCCCCGCGTATTCGCCTTGCGAGCCCGCGTTCGGCTGCAGCGACACTGCGTCGTAGCCGGTGATCGCACACAGCATCGCTTCGAGCTCCTGGGCGAGCGCGCGATAGCCTTCGGCCTGTTCCGCCGGCGCGAACGGATGCAGCTTCGCGAACGCCGGCCAGGTGATCGGCATCATCTCGACGGTCGCGTTCAGCTTCATCGTGCAGCTGCCGAGCGGAATCATCGTGCGGTCGAGCGCGAGATCGCGGTCGGCGAGCTGGCGCAGGTAGCGCAGCATCTGCGTTTCCGAATGATGGCTGTTGAATGCGGGATGCGTGAGAAACGCACTGCGGCGCAGCAGCGCGGCGGGCAACGCGTCGGCGGCAGCCGCTTCGACGGCCGCGAAATCGGGCACGGCCCGGCCATCGGCGAAGATCGACCAGAGCATCACGACATCGTCGGGCGTGGTCGTTTCGTCGAGGGCGATGCCGATCTGCCGCTCGCTGATCGCACGCAGGTTCATGCGGCATGCGTGCGCTGCCGCATGCACGGCGCCGGTATGGCTGCCGCTGTCGACCGTGACGGTATCGAAGCAGTACTCGGTCGGCACCGCATGGCCGAGCTGGCGCAGGCCCGCGGCGAGCGTGACGGTGAGGCGATGGACGCGGCGCGCGATCGTGGTCAGTCCGTGCGGGCCATGGTAGGTCGCATAGAAGCCGGCGATGTTGGCGAGCAGTACCTGCGCGGTGCAGATGTTGCTGGTGGCCTTCTCGCGCCGGATGTGCTGCTCGCGCGTCTGCATCGCGAGGCGCAATGCCGGGCGGCCGTGCGCATCGACCGACACGCCGACGAGCCGCCCGGGCATCGTGCGCTTGAACGCATCGCGCGTGGCGAAGTAGCCGGCATGCGGGCCGCCGAAGCCGAGCGGTACGCCGAAGCGCTGGGTGGTGCCGATCGCGACGTCGGCGCCGAATTCGCCCGGCGGCGCGAGCAGCGTCAGCGCGAGCAAATCGGCGGAGACTACCGCCAGCGCGCCGTTCGCGTGCAGCGTCTCGACGACGTCGCGGTAGTCGTGGATGTCGCCGAAGGTGCCCGGGTATTGCAGCAGCGCGGCGAAACAGCCGACGCCGGCCAGGTCGCGGCGCGGGTCGCCGACGACGACCTCGATGCCGATCGGCTCCGCGCGCGTGCGGATGATCTCGACAGTCTGCGGATGGCAATCGCGTGCGACGAAGAACACGCGGCTGTCCGACTTCGCCAGGCGTTGGCAGAACGTCATCGCCTCGGCGGCGGCCGTGCCTTCGTCGAGCATCGACGCGTTGGCGATTTCGAGGCCGGTCAGCTCGGCGATCATCGTCTGGAAGTTGAGCAGCGCTTCCAGGCGGCCCTGCGAGATCTCCGGCTGATACGGCGTGTACGCCGTGTACCAGGCCGGATTCTCCAGCACGTTGCGCTGGATGACCGGAGGCGTATGCGTGTCGTGGTAACCCATCCCGATGAAGGACCGGAACACCTGGTTGCGGCCGGCCAAAGCGGCCAGCTTGTCCAGGGCCTCGGCCTCGGTGCAGCTCGACGCCAGCGCGAGCGGTGCCCCGCTGCGGATCGTGGCCGGCACCACCTGCGTCATCAGTTCGTCGATGCCGTTCACGCCGAGTTCGGTGAGCATCGCGGCCTGCTCGCCGGCATCGGGGCCGATGTGGCGGCGCACGAACAACTCGCGTTGCGCGAGAGAATCGAAAGCACTCATGGCCGTCTCCGTCATTCGCCGATATACGCGCGATATGCGGCGGCGTTCATCAGGCCGGCCAGTTGTTCCGGGCGGTCGATGCGCATCCGGAAGAACCAGCCGTCGCCTTCCGCCGCTTCGTTGACGAGGCTCGGCGTGTCGCCGAGGGCGTCGTTCGCGGCCAGCACGGTGCCGGATACCGGCATCTTGACCTCGCCGGCCGCCTTGACCGATTCGACGGTGGCCGCTTCGGCGTGCTGCTCGAACGCATCGCCTTCTCCGGGCAGCGCGACATAGACCAGATCGCCCAACTGCGACTGCGCATGATCGGTGATGCCGACCGTCGCGCTGCCGTCGGCTTCCAGACGCAGCCATTCGTGGGATTCGGTGTACCTGACCTCGCTCATATGCTCTCTTCCTGACAGGGTTGCGTTAAGTGGAACGGCAACGCAAGCCGGAAGGGCGACGGCGGGAGGATGGGCGAGACGCGGCATCCGGACCAGACCGGGGCATTCCAGGCTGCGTGCCTGATGCCCCCTCTGTCCATTTGCCTGAGAGATTCGCGACCCGACGACGGGACGCTTCTCCTTCGGCGAGGCTTGGTCGGCGACCAGAGGCCTACTCTCCAGAGCGCTAATCGATGTGTCAGTCCTTTTGCCTGAGAGTTTCTGGGGCGATTCCCCTTCGGCGCCGCCGGACGGCGGTCTCTCCTGACACATCACGATAGCTGGCGACAATCTAGTCGCACGCGCGCCGCGCTGTCAACACCTCGTTTGAACCGACGCAGGCGGGGGACGGACGCCGGCGCGCGGCGCCGGCATGGCGACGGCGCTGCAATGCGTTGCGCGACAAGGCTTTGCCGCGATCGCGGCGAGCCGATACTTCGGTGGAGTCCGAAGCGAATATCCGATACCGACTATCTGTCCGGGGACGGGGCGTGACGGCCCGCGTGTGCCATCAGATCGTCGACGAACGCACGCAACACGGTCGGCTGCGCGGCGCCGCGCCGAGTGATCGACGAGAACGGCCACGTCGACGTCAGTTGTTCCGCCGCGATCTGACGCATCCGGCCGGCATCGACCCATTGCTTCGCATAGTGCGTGGGCAGAAAGCCGATATAGGCGCCGGTCAGGATCAGTATCGCCTGCGCTTCGACGTTGTCGACGGTCGCGGCGGCGCTGCCGCTTTCGAGCAGTTGCAGGTCGCGTTGCTGCAGGAACGCACGGGCGACCACCTGGCTCTGCCGGATACGCTCGATCAGCGCATCGCCGGTGGCGTCGCTCGAGAACAGCGGGTGATAGCGGCTGCAGTAGAGCCCGTCGGGTTCGTCGTACAGGTGCGTGTAGGACAGGCCGGCGACGGTCAGCGGAAAGTGGCCGATCGCGATATGCAGCCGCCCGTCGAGCACGCGCGCCTCGAGTTCGGCCGGCGTACCGATGTAGATGTCGAGCTGGACGTCGTGGCCGCGCGACACGAACTGGCGCAGCGCGCGCGGCAGCACGGCGTCGGTGTCGGTGACCGTGTTGTCGATGATGCCGAGATGGAGTTTGCCCGAGATGCGCTGCTTGAGCGCATGGGTGTCCATGCAGAACGCCTCGACGGCGACCAACAGGCGCTGCGCGGATTCGTAGGTCGCGACGCCGTGTTCCGTCAGACGAAAGCCGCTGCGCCCACGTTCGCACAGCTTGACGCCCAGGCGCGTTTCGAGGCTCGTCATCTGTTCGCTGATGGTCGACTGGCTCACGTTCAGCGCCGCCTGCGCGGCGGAGAAGCCGCCGCATTTCACGATGGTCATGAAAATCCTGAGCAGTTTCAGGTCGACGTCCTGCAGTTGCTTCATGTCTCGCTCCGCGCCGTTCATTGCATCGGAAAGTCCGATATGAACATCTGATGCTTGCTATTTTTCCGGTGCAAATTCTTGCCCATAGTGGCTGCAAAGGCAAGCGCGCGGACCGCCGCGCGCATGAAAACAGATCCATACGAATGGAGACGGAGACAATGCAGAACAACAGCTATGAGAAAGGCAGGCTGAACCTGCCGTTCGTCGGTCACTGCACGTTCGCGAAAGCGCCGGTGTGTCTCGACTGGGAGCACATCGACGCGGATGTCGCGATCCTCGGTGCACCGAACGACATGGGCACCCAGTGGCGCTCAGGCGCGCGCTTCGGTCCGCGCGGCATCCGCGAAGCGTCGACGCTGTTCTCGTTCGGACACGCAGGTGCATACGACCACGAGGACGACGCGCTCTACCTGACCGAGGACCAGGTCCGGATGGTGGACGTTGGCGATGCCGACATCGTGCACACCGACATGGCCACCAGCAACGCGAACATCGAACTGGCCGTGCGCAAGATCCTCGCCTCCGGCGCGATGCCGGTGGTGCTCGGCGGCGATCATTCGGTGCATGCGCCGGTGATCAAGGCGTTCGAAGGGCGCGGGCCGATTCACATCGTGCATTTCGACGCGCACCTCGACTTCGTCGACGAGCGCCACGGCGTGCGGTACGGGCACGGCAATCCGCTGCGCCGCGCGTCGGAAATGGATCATATCGTCGGCATGACGCAGCTCGGCATCCGCAACGTGTCGTCGTCGAACCGCAGCGACTACGACGCGGCGCGCGCCGCGGGTTCCAGCATCCTGTCGGTGCGTGACGTTCGGCGGCTCGGCACCGAAGGCGTGCTCGAACGGATTCCGCAGCGCGGTGCGTACTACATCACGATCGACATCGACGGCTTCGATCCGTCGATCGCGCCGGGGACGGGCACGCCGAGCCACGGAGGTTTCCAGTACTACGAAGTGCTCGAGATCATCCAGGCCCTCGCGAAACGCAGCCACGGCAACATCATCGGCATGGATCTGGTGGAAGTGGCGCCGGCCTACGACCCGACCGGTACGACCTCGATTCTCGCTGCGCAGTTGCTGATGAACAGCATCGGCTTCATTTTCCACGCGCGCAGTCTCGCGAAGGGGCGCTGAGCGTCCGTATCGGGAAGCGGGACCAACGTCCCGCCGCACCTCCGAAGTCATTACCGCTTTGCCCGGCGCCCCCTCGTCGCGAGGGGGCGGGCACGCCACAAAGGAAAATCAAAATGGATGCCGTTGTAGCGCAATATCTCGATCGCCATGGCGTTTCGCAGGCGACCCGCAGTTTTCTGGCAACGCCGATGAAGATGTTCATCGGCGGCGCGTGGGTGGATGGCAGCGACGGTCAGTTCGGCACCGTCACCGAACCGTCGACCGAAGGCGTCATCACGCAGATCCCGTTTGCGACGACCGACGATCTCGATCGTGCGGTAGCCGCCGCGCGTCACCAGTTCGATCGCGGCGAATGGCGCCGCCTGAAGCCGCTCGAGCGCGAGCGGCTGCTGCACCGGCTGGCCGACCTGATCGAAGCTCATGCGGACGAACTGGCCGAAATCGAATCGATCGACATGGGCAAGTCCGTCGCGCAGGCCCGCGCGATCGACATCCAGGGCACCGTCGACACGTTCCGCTATTTCGCCGGCTGGGCGTCGAAGCTGCATGGGCGTACGGTCGAGCCGTCGCTGCCCGGCAATTACTTCGCCTATACGCGCAAGGAACCGATCGGCGTCGTCGGCGCGATCGTGCCGTGGAACTACCCGTTGCAGACCATGGCGTGGAAGCTGGCGGCCGCGCTCGCGGTCGGCTGCACGACCGTCGTCAAGCCGGCCGAGCTCACGTCGCTGTCGACGCTGCGCTTCGCCGAGCTGGTCCAGGAAGCCGGCATTCCGGACGGCGTGGTCAATATCGTGACCGGTCGCGGCAGCGTGATCGGCGCCGCGATGGCGAATCATCCGGGCATCGACAAGCTGACCTTCACCGGTTCGACGCCGGTCGGACGCACGGTCGGGCAGAACGCGGTGCAGCATATCAAGCGCGTGACGCTGGAACTCGGCGGGAAGTCGCCGGTGCTCGTGCTCGACGATGCCGATATCGGCGCCGCCGCGCAGGCGGTGGCCAACGGCGTGTTCTTCAACTCCGGGCAGGTGTGCGATGCAGGCACGCGCGCGTATGTTCACCGCGATATCTACGACCGCTTTCTCGCGGCGCTGGCCGACTACACGTCGACGCTGAAGATCGCGCCGGGCCTCGATCGCGACTGCTTCATCAGCCCGCTCGTATCGGCGCGGCAGAAGGATACGGTGCTGTCGTACGTCGAAGCCGGCCGCCGCGAAGGTGCGGAAATCTGCTACGGCGGGCGTCCGCAGGCAGGCCCCGGCCACTTCGTCGAACCGACGATCTTCGCGAACTGCCGCAACGACATGCGCATCGTCCGCGAGGAGATCTTCGGGCCGGTGCTCGTGACCGCGCCGTTCGACACGCTCGACGAGGCCGTTACGCTCGCGAACGATTCGGCGTTCGGCCTGGCCGCGGCGATTTATTCGAACGACCTCGGCCGCGTGCACGGGCTGATTCCGCAGCTGCAGGCGGGTACGGTCTACGTGAATGCGCACAGCACGATCGACCCGGCGCTCCCGTTCGGCGGATTCAAGACGTCCGGATTCGGCAAGGACCTCGGACCCGAGCAGCTCGACTACCTGATGGAGACCAAGACGGTTTGCATGACGCTGCCCTGAGCGGTAGCGCGTGACGTGTCGCTTCGTGCCGGCATGCATGGTAAAAACTTGCAGTCGGCCGGACGCGGCACGGTCCTGACATGAAGCCGTCGACCCGTTCGTTTGAACAGGTCTGATGAATTCGCACTGCTTCGCCCTTTGAAAGAAACCATGGGGTACGACATGCAAGCAGAAACAAACGTATTGAAGGCGCCGCGCGGCGACCACGGCGCCATCGAAGCGCATTCGATCGACTTCGTCCCGGAAAGCGAGCGGACCGACAGGTTGGCCAGCCAGGGGCCGTTCTGGTTCGTCGGGAATTTCACGTTCTTCACGATGACCATCGGCTTCGTCGGGCCGAGCGTCGGCCTCGATGCCTTCTGGACGACCGTCGCCGGCACGCTCGGCATCATGTTCGGCACGCTGTTCATGGCCTTCCACGGCTCGCAGGGGCCGCATCTCGGGTTGCCGCAGATGATCCAGTCGCGCGCGCAGTTCGGCTACCGCGGCGTGGTGCTCGTGCTGTTGGCGACGCTGTTCGTGTTCGCGGGCTTCAACATCGTCAACCTCGTGCTGATGATGCAGGGCCTGAAGACGCTGTTCCACTGGGATCCGATGCGGGTCGCGCTGGTCGTGACGGTGCCGGCCACGATCCTGGCGATTCTCGGCCACGACTGGATGCACCGGACGTTCAAATGGTCGCTGTATCTGTCGCTGCCGCTCTACGGCCTCGTGACGCTGGCCGTGCTGACCGGCTGGATTCATGATGCGCCCGCGGCCGCGGGCAGCGCGCCCGCAGTCCCGCTGGGCTTCAACTGGACCGGCTTCATCGCGCAGTTCGCGGCGGCGGCCAGCTACAACATCGCGTATGCGCCGTACGTGTCGGACTATTCGCGCTACCTGCCGAAGAACACGCCGAGCGGCAGGCTGATTGCCGCGGTGTTCGTCGGCGCGTCGCTGTCCGGTGCGTGGATGATCGCAGTGGGCGGATGGCTTGGCGCACACCTGCACGCCACCGACGTGCTCGTCGCGCTCCATACGGTCGGCGCCGGGATCGCGCCGCAACTGGGCGGCATCGTCGTTGCGATCACGATCCTGGCGTTCCTCCCGGTGATCGCGATGAACATCTACAGCGCGAAGCTGACGGCCATCACGAGCGTCGATTCGTTCCGGAAGATCGAGCCGACCGCGAAAGTACGGATCCTCGCGATCCTGTTCGTCGTGCTGCTGCAGTTCGGCGTCGCACTGCGCATCTACGAATCGGGATCGGGCTTGTCGGTACTCAACATCTATCTGGTCGTGATGCTGTATTTCCTCGTGCCGTGGACGGCGGTCAACCTGACCGACTACTTCTTCGTGCGCAAGGGCCGCTACGCGGTGCCGCATTTCTTCCGTCCGCGCGACAGCCTGTACGGAAACTGGGGTGGGCGCGGCCTGCTGTCCTACCTGATCGGATTCGTGTCGATGATCCCGTTCTTCTGCATCTTCGACGGCGATCGCGAGGTGTACGTCGGTCCACTCGCGAAGGCGATGGGCAGTGTCGACCTGGCCTGGCTGGTCGGGCTGATCGTGTCGGCGCTCGTGTACTACGTGCTCAGCCGCTCGCTGGACCTGCAGCGCGAGGAAGCGGAAATCGCGCAGATCGAAGCGCATATGCCGGAATACACGACCGGCGAGAAGAAGCGCAGCTGACGCGGCGTACGAATACCAATCATCGAGCTGGATAATCAAGATGACTAAGCAATACGACTATATCATCGTGGGTGCCGGTTCGGCCGGCTGCGTGCTGGCCAACCGCCTGACCGAAGATTCGAACGTCAGCGTGCTGGTGCTGGAATACGGCGGCAGCGATCGCAGCGTGATCATCCAGATGCCGAGCGCCTTCTCGATGCCGATGAACACGAAGAGGTTCAACTGGCACTACGAGACCGCGCCCGAGCCGAAGCTGGACGGACGCCGCCTGCACTGCCCGCGCGGCAAGGTGCTCGGCGGCTCGTCGTCGATCAACGGCCTCGTCTATATCCGCGGACATGCGTGTGATTTCGACGAATGGGAATCGCTCGGTGCGCGCGGCTGGGGATACCGCAACTGCCTGCCATATTTCCGCAAGGCTGAAGGCTACAAGTTCGGCGGCGATGCGTACCGCGGCGCGGACGGCCCGCTCAGCACCAACAACGGCAACAACATGCAGAATCCGTTGTATGGCGCGTGGGTGGAAGCGGGTGCCGAGGCGGGCTACATCAAGACCGACGACTGCAACGGCTACATGCAGGAAGGGTTCGGCGCGATGCACATGACGGTCAAGAACGGCGTGCGGTGGTCGACGGCCAACGCGTACCTGCGCCCGGCGATGCAGCGTCCGAACCTGACCGTCGTCACGCACGCGATGACCCGCCAGATCGTGATGGAAGGCAAGCGCGCGGTCGGCGTGATCTATGAACAGGGCGGCGTCCGGCATACGGTGCGCTGCTCGCGCGAGGTGCTGGTGTCGTCCGGGCCGATCGGCTCGCCGCATCTGCTGCAGCGCTCGGGCATCGGGCCGGCGGACGTGCTGCGCCAGGCCGGGATCGCGGTCGTGCACGATCTGCAGGGCGTCGGCGAGAACCTGCAGGATCACTCGGAAATCTACATTCAGTACGAGTGCAAGGAACCGGTGTCGCTCAACGGCAAAATGGGCCTGTTCGGCAAGGCGATGATCGGCCTGCGCTGGCTGCTGTTCAAGGACGGGCTCGGCGCGAGCAACCACTTCGAAGCAGGCGGCTTCATCCGGTCCGAAGCCGGCCTGCGCTGGCCGGACATCCAGTTCCATTTCCTGCCGGCGGCCATGCGTTACGACGGCGACAAGCCGTACAAGGGGCACGGCTTCATGGTGCTTACCGGGCCGAACAAGCCGAAGAGCCGCGGGCATGTCCGCGTGCGTTCCGCCGACCCGTACGAACATCCCGAGATCCGCTTCAACTATCTGGATCGGGAAGAGGATCGTGAGGGCTTCCGTCGCTGCGTGCGCCTGACGCGCGAGATCGTCGGGCAGCCGGCGATGGACCGCTTCCGCGGGGTCGAGCTGGCGCCCGGTCCGGACGTGAAGACCGACGACGAAATCGACGCGTTCGTGCGCGCGAACATGGAGAGCACGATGCATCCGTGCGGTTCGTGCCGGATGGGCGAGGACGACATGGCGGTGGTCGATTCGGAACTGCGCGTGCGCGGCGTTCAGGGGCTGCGCGTGATCGATTCGTCGGTGTTCCCGACCGAGCCGAACGGGAACCTGAATGCACCGACCATCATGCTCGCCGAGCGCGCCGCCGATCTCGTGCGTGGCCGCAGGATGCTCGCACCGTCCGATGCCGCGGTCGGTTTGGTCGAGAAGTGGGAAGCGCAGCAGCGCACCGGGGCGCCGAAGCGCAAGGTCGCGGTGTAAGTGCGGTACGACGTCGCGCGTTGGCCTGGCGGCCGGCACGCGACGGATATGTTCGCACCGGCAGCCGCGCGCGAGCGGCGGGCTGCCCTGTCACCGCTCGGGCTTCGCGTTCGGCGACACCGCGCCGCATGCGCGAATCACGAGCTGCACGACCTGCTCGGTCTTCTCGTCGAACGCCTTCTTCGTGAAGGTGCGCTTGCCGCTCAGCGCGCGGATCTGCGCATCGAAATCCGCGTAGTGTTGCGTGGTCGCCCAGATCAGGTACATCAGCGCATGCGCGTCGATCGGCGCGAGCAGCCCGCGTGCGATCCAGCCGTCGATCACGCTCACGCGCCTGTCGAACCACGGCTTCACGCGTTCCGACAGGATGTCCTGCATGTGCTCCGCGCCGTGGATGATCTCGTTGGCCCAGACCTTCGAGCCGAGCGGGCGCCGCTGCGACAGCGCCATCTTCGCGCGCACGTAGCCGCCGATCGCTTCCACCGGATCGTCACCGGCCTCGAACGAACCGGCCGCGCGATGCCAGTCCTCGAACAGGTCATCGAGCACGCGGCGGTACAGCGCGAGCTTCGTCGGGAAGTAGTAATGCAGGTTCGCTTTCGGCAAACCGGCGCGTTCCGCGATCATCGCGGTGCTCGCGCCGTCGAGCCCGCGTTCGGCGAACACGGCCTCCGCACAGGCGAGCAGATGCGCTTCGTTGGACTCGCGGATGTGTGCCTTGCGTCGCCGCAAAGGGGCGGACGTTTCGTCGCTGTCGGTGGCTTCGGTTGCCGCCTCGTCATGTCTCATCGTTACCCTCGCGCGGCGGGCATGCCGCGTTGGGCTTCATTCTAGCCGCTGATCCGCGTCGAACGCACGCATGCGGATATCGCGCGTCCGCCGCGATGCTGCATTGCGATGGCACGTTTCTCGCTCTAAAGATTCCCGCAAGAAAGACATTGCTTTGGTCATTTTGATCGTCTAAAACCTGTCCAATCGGACAGGATTCGATGAGCGGCGGAAACCTTTCGACCCGATTCGTCGGACGAACTTCGCGAACGATCGGGGCATGCACCGCGCTTGGGCGGCGTTGCCCCGAAACAGGCATGACACGCACCGGCACAGACCGGCTGACGACATTACCGACCCCACAGGAGCGATACGAATGAATGCGGTATCGGAAACAGTGAAGCGGGCAGCGTTCGACACGTCGATCAAGGTCGACGGGAAGCGGTTGTGGGACAGCCTGATGGAAGTCGCGAAGATCGGCGCAACGCCGAAAGGCGGCGTATGCCGCCTCGCGCTGACCGATCTCGACAAGGCCGGCCGCGACCTGATCGTCGGCTGGGCGAAGGCCGCCGGCTGCACGGTGACGGTCGATACGATGGGCAACGTGTTCATGCGCCGCGCGGGCCGCGTGGCCGACGCGGCGCCGGTCGTCACGGGCTCGCACGCGGATTCGCAGCCGACCGGCGGCCGCTTCGACGGTATCTACGGCGTGCTCGGCGGCCTCGAGGTGATTCGCAGTCTCAACGATCACGGGATCGAGACCGAGCATCCGGTCGAGGTCGTGATCTGGACCAACGAGGAAGGCTCGCGCTTCGCCCCCGCGATGGTCGCGTCCGGCGTGTTCGCCGGCGTGTTTTCGCTCGAATACGGGCTGTCGCGCAAGGACGTGGACGGCAAGACGATCGGCGAGGAACTGGCGCGCATCGGCTACGCGGGCGACGTGCCGTGCGGCGGGCGCAAGCTGCACGCGGCGTTCGAGCTGCATATTGAACAGGGGCCGATTCTCGAAGCGGAATGCAAGACGATCGGCGTCGTGACCGACGCGCAGGGGCAGCGCTGGTACGAGATCACATTCACCGGCCAGGAAGCGCATGCGGGGCCGACGCCGATGCCGCGTCGCCGCGATGCGCTGCTCGGTGCGGCGCGCGTGGTCGATCTCGTCAACGGGATCGGCCTCGATCATGCCCCGTTCGGCTGCGCGACGGTCGGCATGATGCAGGTTCACCCTAACTCGCGCAACGTGATTCCGGGCCGCGTGTTCTTCACCGTCGACTTCCGGCATCCGGACGATGCCGTGCTCGCGAAGATGGATGCCGCACTGCGCGACGGTGTCGCGCGCATCGCGGCCGACATCGGGCTCGAAACGGAACTCGAGCAGATCTTCTATTACAAGCCGGTCGCGTTCGATGCCGCGTGCGTCGAAGCCGTGCGTGGCGCGGCCGATCGCTTCGGCTATTCGCATCGCAACATCGTGTCGGGCGCAGGGCACGACGCATGTTATCTGGCTCAGGTCGCGCCGACATCGATGGTGTTCGTGCCGTGTGTCGACGGCATCAGCCACAACGAGATCGAGGACGCGACGCCCGCATGGATCGAGGCCGGCGCGAACGTGTTGCTGCACGCGATGCTGTCGCGCGCATGCGAGCCGGCTTCATGACGCATCGACCGTAGCAGCCCGGAGGCTGCGTATCGCCTGACTACAGGATTCCTCAGCATGACCGCCCCGACTGTGCGTTTACAGCCGGCGGGGACGGCTTTGTCTCCACTCAGTCGAAGGAACGCGTATGACCACCAAGCCAACCGGCGATATCGCCGCGCATCGCCTGTCGTCCACGCAACTCTCGTGCGAATTCTCCGATATCGCACCGCTGCTCGATCCGACCGCCGCCGCGGCCGCCGCGAGTCGCTGCCACTACTGCTACGACGCGCCGTGCGTGCAGGCGTGCCCGACGCAGATCGACATCCCGAGCTTCATCCGCAAGATCGGCAACGGCAACCTGAAAGGCGCCGCGACCGACATCCTCTCCGCGAATCCGCTCGGTGGGATGTGCGCGCGCGTGTGCCCGACCGAGATCCTGTGCGAAGGCGCGTGCGTGCGGAATCACCAGGATGCGCAGCCCGTCGCGATCGGCGCGCTGCAGCGGCATGCGACCGACTGGGCGATGGAAACCGGTGCGGTGCAGTTCCGGCGCGCGCCCGAGACGGGCCGCCACGTCGCGGTGGTCGGCGCAGGGTCGGCCGGGCTCGCGTGCGCGCACCGGCTCGCGCTGGCCGGGCATCGCGTCACGCTGTTCGATGCGCGCCCGAAGGCCGGCGGCCTCAACGAATACGGGATCGCCGCGTACAAGACGGTCGACGATTTCGCGCAGCGCGAAGTCGAGTGGCTGCTGTCGGTAGGGGGCATCACGCTGGAAACGGGCGTCGCGCTCGGACGCGACGTGACGCTCGACGCGCTGCGCGAGCAGCACGACGCGGTGTTCCTCGCGATGGGCCTCGGCGGCGTGCGGGCGCTTGCGATCGACGGCGAGCAACTCGGCGGCGTGATGAACGCGGTCGACTTCATCGAACAGGTGCGGCAGGCCGACGGGCTCGAGAACGTGCCGGTCGGACGGCGCGTGGTCGTGATCGGCGGCGGCAATACGGCCATCGATGCGTCCGTGCAGAGCCGCAAGCTCGGCGCCGAGCGTGTGACGATGGTGTATCGGCGCGGCGTCGACGAAATGAGCGCGACGTGGGCCGAGCGCGAATTTGCGCAGAAGAGCGGCGTGGCGCTCGTCACGCACGCGAAGCCCGTACGCATCGCGGGCGTGAACGGGCAGGTGACGGGCGTCGAATTCGAGGGCGCATCGGGCGAGCGTTTCACCGTCGATGCGGACATGGTGCTGAAGGCGATCGGCCAGACGCTGGCGCCTGACGGTGTCGCGGCCGCGTTGCTGACGGCCGACGGCACGCGCATCGCGGTGGAGGCGGACGGGCGCACGGCGCTGCCCGACGTGTGGGCCGGCGGCGATTGCGCGGCGACGGACGGCGTCGACCTCACGGTGCAGGCCGTGCAGGACGGCAAGCGCGCGGCCGCGTCGATCGACGCGGCGCTCGCCGCACGCGACGCGAAGGCGGCCTGAGCGCACGGCGCACCCGAGCACACCGATCACGACCCCATTCTCACGGAGCCGAACATGGCCGACCTTCGCTGCACCATCGCAGGCATTACCTCGCCGAATCCCTTCTGGCTCGCGTCCGCGCCGCCGACCGACAAGGCCTACAACGTCAACCGCGCATTCGAGGCGGGCTGGGGCGGCGTCGTCTGGAAGACGCTCGGGCTCGATCCGCACGTCGTCAACGTCAGTTCGCGCTACGGCGCCGTGCAGTGGAACGGGCAGCGCATGGCGGGGCTGAACAACATCGAGCTGATCACCGACCGTCCGCTCGACGTGAACCTGAGAGAGATCGCGCAAGTGAAGCGCGACTGGCCGGATCGTGCGCTGATCGTGTCGCTGATGGTGCCGTGCAACGAACGCGACTGGAAATGGATCCTGCCGCTCGTCGAGGATACGGGGGCCGACGCGGTGGAGCTGAATTTCGGCTGCCCGCACGGGATGAGCGAACGCGGGATGGGCGCGGCCGTCGGGCAGGTGCCCGAATATGTCGAGATGGTCACGCGCTGGGTGAAGGAAGGCACGAAGCTGCCGTGCCTCGTGAAGCTCACGCCGAACATCAGCGACATCCGGATGGGATCGCGCGCCGCGTACAAGGGCGGCGCGGACGGCGTGTCGCTGATCAATACGATCAACTCGATCGTCGCGGTAGATCTCGACCACATGGCGCCGATGCCGACCGTCGACGGCAAGGGCACGCACGGCGGTTATTGCGGCCCGGCGGTCAAGCCGATCGCGCTGAACATGGTGGCCGAGATCGCGCGCGATCCGGAAACGCCGGACCTGCCGATCTCGGGCATCGGCGGCATCTCGTCGTGGCGCGACGCGGCCGAGTTCATGGTGCTCGGTGCCGGCAGCGTGCAGGTGTGCACCGCCGCGATGCATTACGGATTCCGGATCGTGTCGGACCTCGCCGACGGGCTGTCGAACTGGATGGACGAGAAGGGCTACGCGACGCTCGACGACATCCGCGGCCGCGCGGTGCCGAACGTCACCGACTGGAAATACCTGAACCTGAAGTACGACATCAAGGCGCGCATCGACCAGGATCGCTGCATCCAGTGCGGGCTGTGCCATATCGCATGCGAGGACACGTCGCACCAGGCGATCACCGCGACGAAGGACGGCGTGCGGCACTTCGAAGTGGTCGATTCGGAATGTGTCGGGTGCAATCTTTGCATGCACGTGTGTCCGGTCGAGCAATGCATCACGATGGAGCGTGTCGATTCGGGCGACTACGCGAACTGGACCACGCATCCGAACAATCCGGCGAGCGCGGATGCGGGTGCAGGTGCGGCGGCGGCACCCGAGAAGCACGCGAAGAAGGCTGCCTGACGACCGGCGTCCGGTGGCGCGGGACCTTCCGCACCGCCGCTTTTCGTTACCCCCTGGGCCGGCATCGTATGATGCCGGCGCTGACGTTTTGCGTGGAGTGCGATCGATGAAATCTGCAGCGAATCCCGCCGATCCCGAAAGCGCCGCGGCGCACGGCGGCAGCCTGTACAACGACGACCTCGCGCCGACGACGCCGGCGCAGCGCACGTGGAAGTGGTATCACTTCGCGGCGCTGTGGGTCGGGATGGTGATGAACATCGCGTCGTACATGCTCGCGGCCGGGCTGATCCAGGAAGGCATGTCGCCGTGGCAGGCGGTGACGACGGTGCTGCTCGGCAACCTGATCGTGCTCGTGCCGATGCTGCTGATCGGCCATGCGGGCGCGAAGCACGGGATTCCGTACGCGGTGCTCGTGCGCGCGTCGTTCGGCACGCAGGGCGCGAAGCTGCCGGCGCTGTTGCGCGCGATCGTCGCGTGCGGCTGGTACGGCATCCAGACCTGGCTCGGCGGCAGCGCGATCTACACGCTGCTGAACATCCTGACCGGCAACGCGCTGCACGGCGCGGCGCTGCCGGTCGTCGGCATCGGGTTCGGGCAGCTCGCGTGCTTCCTCGTGTTCTGGGCGCTGCAGATCTACTTCATCTGGCACGGCACCGATTCGATCCGCTGGCTCGAGAGCTGGTCCGCGCCGATCAAGGTCGTGATGTGCGTGGCGCTCGTGTGGTGGGCAACGTCGAAGGCCGGCGGGTTCGGCTCGATGCTGTCGGCGCCGTCGCAGTTCGCGGCCGGCGGCAAGAAGGCCGGGATGTTCTGGGCGACGTTCTGGCCGGGCCTGACCGCGATGGTCGGCTTCTGGGCGACGCTTGCGCTGAACATTCCCGACTTCACGCGCTTCGCGCATTCGCAGCGCGACCAGATGATCGGGCAGTCGATCGGGTTGCCGCTGCCGATGGCGCTGCTGTCGGTGGTGTCGGTCGTCGTGACGTCGGCCACCGTCGTGATCTACGGCAACGCGATCTGGGATCCGATCGACCTGACGAGCCGGATGACGGGGATCGGCGTGGGCATCGCGCTCGTGATCCTCACGCTCGACACGATGTGCTGCAACCTCGCCGCGAATCTGGTCGGTCCCGCGTACGATTTCTCGAGCCTGTGGCCGAAGGCCATCTCGTACCGCACCGGCGGGATGATTACCGCGACGATCGCGATCGTGATGATGCCGTGGAAAATCCTCGCGACGACGGACGGCTATATCTTCACCTGGCTCGTCGGTTATTCGGCGCTGCTCGGGCCCGTCGCGGGCATCCTGATGGTCGACTACTTCCTGATTCGCGGCACGCAGCTCGATACGCGCGCGCTGTTCGACGAACGCGGCGGCTTCAGCTACGCGCGCGGCTGGAACCCGGCCGCGCTGGCCGCGCTCGCGGTCGGCGTGCTGCCGAACCTGCCCGGCTTCCTGCACACGGCATTTCCGGCGTCGTTTCCGAACGTGCCGGCCTTCTTCAACACGCTTTACACGTACGCGTGGTTCGTCGGCCTCGTGCTGGCGTCGTGCGTGTACGGCACCTGGATGAAGTGGCGCGCCGGACAGCGCGCGCAGATCGCGAGCGCATGACGCGCGAGATGCGTGTCGTGCGGCACCCGACAGTCAACGAGGAGGCAACCAGATGGCAATCCTGATTCGTGGCGGCACCGTGGTCGATGCGGACCGCTCCTATCGCGCGGACGTCCTTTGCGCGGACCCGCAGGACGGCGGCACGATCCTGCAGATCGCCGAGAAGATCGACGCGCCCGCCGGCGCAACCGTCGTCGACGCGCACGACCAGTACGTGATGCCGGGCGGCATCGATCCGCATACGCACATGGAACTGCCGTTCATGGGCACGACCGCGAGCGACGATTTCTACTCGGGTACGGCCGCGGGGCTGTCGGGCGGCACGACGAGCATCATCGACTTCGTGATCCCGAGCCCGAAGCAGCCGCTGATGGACGCTTTCCGCGAATGGCGCGGCTGGGCCGAGAAGTCGGCTTCCGATTACGGCTTCCACGTGGCCGTGACGTGGTGGGACGAGAGCGTGCACCGGGACATGGGCACGCTCGTGCGCGAGCACGGCGTGTCGAGCTTCAAGCACTTCATGGCCTACAAGAACGCGATCATGGCCGACGACGAGGTTCTCGTGAACAGCTTCACGCGTTCGCTCGAACTCGGCGCGCTGCCAACCGTGCACGCGGAGAACGGCGAGCTGGTGTTCCAGCTGCAAAAGGCGCTGCTCGCGCGCGGGATGACCGGGCCGGAGGCGCATCCGCTGTCGCGGCCGCCGGAGGTCGAGGGCGAGGCCGCGAACCGCGCGATCCGCATCGCACAGGTGCTCGGCGTGCCCGTGTATATCGTGCACGTGTCGGCGAAGGACGCGGTCGATGTGATTACCCACGCGCGCAGCGAAGGGCTGCGCGTGTTCGGCGAGGTGCTGCCGGGTCACCTCGTGATCGACGAGGCGGTCTATCGCGACCCGGACTGGACGCGTGCGGCCGCGCACGTGATGAGCCCGCCGTTCCGCTCGGCCGAGCATCGCGAGGCGCTGTGGCGCGGGCTGCAGTCGGGGCAGTTGCATACGACGGCGACCGACCACTGCGTGTTCTGCGCGTCGCAGAAGGCGATGGGCCGCGACGATTTCACGAAGATCCCGAATGGCTGCGGCGGTGTCGAGGATCGCATGTCGGTGCTGTGGCATCACGGTGTGAATCATGGGCGCATCACGCCGAACGAGTTCGTGCGGATCACGTCGACGAACGCCGCGCAGATCTTCAACCTGTATCCGCGCAAGGGCGCGGTGCAGGTCGGCGCCGATGCCGATCTCGTCGTGTGGGACCCGGCCGCGACGAAGACGATTTCGGTCAAGACCCATCACCAGCAGGTCGACTTCAACGTGTTCGAAGGAATGACGGTGCAGGGCGTGGCGACGCACACGCTCACGCGCGGTGCGCTCGCGTGGGCCGACGGCGAATTGCGCGCGGAGCGCGGCGCGGGCCGTTATCTGAAGCGCCCGCCGGCGGCCGGCTACTACGAGGCCGCGCGGATCGCGAACCGGCTGCGCGAGCCGCATCCGGTTGAACGCGCGGGTTGAACGACGCAGGTCATGCGGGGCGTGTCCGTTCGAGCGGCGAACGGCACGCCCCGAACACGTTTACGCATGGCGGGTAGTACAACTGATCGAATTGGAGAAGTACGAAGGAAGCAATGATCGATGCGATGGAACGCAGCGATTTTGACGTCGTTGCAGGCGTGCGCATCGAGCGAGTAACATCCACCAACCCCATGAAGGGGCCGCGGGCAAGGGCCGCCCGCCGGACAGTTCAAATAGTGAGAAAGGAGCACAAGGTGGATATTCTGCGCAGTCTCCTCGGTATGCTGTTCCTGTTGCTGGTTGCCTATCTGTTGTCGAATAACCGCCGTGCGGTAAGCGGCCGGACCATGATCGCCGCGCTGCTCACGCAGTTCGCGATCGGCGCGCTGGTGCTGTTCGTGCCGTCGGGCCGCACGGCGCTGGCCGGGGCCGCGAATGGCGTCAATCGCGTGCTCGACATGGGCAATCACGGCATCGCGTTCGTGTTCGGCGGGCTGGTCGACGCCCGGATGTTCCAGCTGTTCGGCGACGGCGGCTTCGTATTCGGCCTGCGCGTGCTGCCGATGATCATCTTCGTCACCGCGCTGATCTCGGTGCTGTACTACATCGGCGTGATGAAGTGGATCGTCGCGATCCTCGGCGCGGGGCTCGCGAAAGTGCTCGGCGTGAGCCGCATCGAGGCATGTTCGGCCGTCGCGACGATCTTCCTCGGGCAGAGCGAGATGCCCGCGCTCGTGAAGCCGTTCGTGCGCAACATGACGAGCGCCGAGATCTTCACGGTGATGGCGAGCGGCATGGCGTCGGTCGCCGGCTCGGTGCTGGTCGGCTATGCCGGCCTCGGCGTGAAGATGGAGTACCTGCTCGCCGCATCGTTCATGGCGGTGCCGGGCGGGCTGCTGTTCGGCAAGTTGCTGTTTCCGACCGTCGAGCCGAGCCGCGTCGTGGTCGAGGGTCTCGATTTCGACGACAAGCGGGCCGCGAACGTGATCGAGGCCGCGGCGTCCGGCGCGTCGGTCGGCATGCGGATCGCGATCAACGTCGGCGCGATGCTGATCGCGTTCGTCGGGCTCATCGCACTGATGAACCTGATCGTCGGCGGCGTGGCCGCGTTCGCGGGCTTTCCGCAGATCACGCTGGTGGGCATTATCGGCCACCTGTTTGCGCCGCTGGCGTGGATCATCGGCGTGCCGTGGCACGATGCGACGCTGGCCGGCAACTTCATCGGCGAGAAACTGATCTTCAACGAGTTCGTCGCGTACGGCGACCTGTCGCCGTACCTGAAGGGCGGCGAGCACGTCGCGGCGGCCGGCTTGCAGGTGCTCGACCCGAAGACGCTCGCGATCGTGTCGTTCGCGCTGTGCGGCTTCGCGAACTTCTCGTCCATCGCGATTCTCGCGGGCGGCTTCAGCGCGGTCGCGCCCGAGCGCCGCTCGGAAGTGGCACGCCACGGCTTGCGCGCGCTGACGGCCGCGACGCTGTCGAACCTGATGAGCGCGGCGATTGCCGGCCTGTTCTTTTCGCTGCATTGAATCGTGCAGTAGACTCCGACCGATCGAAGAGAGGCAACGATGTTTCTACCGCAGGAATTCATTCGCAGGAAGCGTGACGGGCAACCGCTCGATCGCGACGGGATTGCCGCGTTCGTGCGCGGCGTGACCGACGGCAGCGTGACCGAGGGCCAGGTGGCGGCGTTCGCGATGGCCGTGTTTTTCAACGACCTGAGCACCGACGAGCGCGTCGCGCTGACGCTCGCGCAGCGCGACTCGGGCGACGTGCTCGACTGGCGTGCGCTCGATCTCGGCGGGCCGGTGATCGACAAACATTCGACGGGGGGCGTCGGCGACGTCGTGTCGCTGATGCTCGGCCCGATGGTGGCCGCATGCGGCGGCTACGTGCCGATGATTTCGGGGCGAGGGCTCGGCCATACCGGCGGCACGCTCGACAAGCTCAGCGCGATTCCCGGCTATGACGTGATGCCCGCTACGGAGGCGTTTCGCCGCACGGTGCGCGACGTCGGCGTCGCGATCATCGGGCAGACCGCGCGGCTCGCGCCGGCAGACAAGCGCATCTATGCGATTCGCGACGTGACGGCGACCGTCGAGTCGGTCGCGATGATTACCGCGTCGATCCTGTCGAAGAAACTCGCGGCGGGGCTCGACGGGCTCGTGATGGACGTGAAGGTCGGCTCCGGCGCGTTCATGCCGACCGCGGAGAAATCGGCGGAACTGGCGCGCAGCATCGTCGACGTCGGCAACGGCGCGGGCATGAAGACGACCGCGATCCTCACCGACATGAACCAGTCGCTCGCGCCGTGTGCGGGCAATGCGCTCGAGGTCGCGTGCGCGATCGACTACCTGACGGGCAAGTCGCGCCCGGCGCGCCTGCATGACGTGACGATGGCGCTGTCGGCGGAACTGCTCGTCACCGGCGGGCTGGCACGCGATGTCGCGGAGGCGCGCGCGAAGCTGCAGCAGGCGCTCGACTCGGGTGCGGCGGCCGAGCGTTTCGCGAGAATGGTCGTGGCGCTCGGCGGCCCCGTGGACCTGATCGACGTTCCCGCCCGGCATCTGGCGCGGGCGGCGGTGATCGTGCCGGTTCCGTCGCCGGCGACCGGCGTGGTGCAGCGGGTCGATTGTCGCGGGCTCGGGCTGGCCGTCGTCGCGCTCGGCGGCGGCCGTACGCGCGCGGAAGACGCAATCGACGTCAGCGTCGGACTGACGGCGCTGGCGGAGATCGGGCAGCGCGTCGAGGCCGGCGAGCCGATCGGCTACGTGCATGCGCGCGACGACGCGGCTGCGGCGCGCGCGGTGGACGCGGTCCGGCGCAGCTACGTGCTCGGCGAAACGGGCGAAGCACCGCCGACCCTTTACCGGCAGATCGGCTGATTCTGCTCCCGGAGGCACCATGTCGATGGAACGAAACGAACTGATCGAACAGGCCAAGGCGGCGCGCGAACGCGCGTACGCGCCGTATTCGCGCTTCAAGGTCGGCGCGGCGCTGCAGGCGCGCGACGGGACGGTTTTCCACGGCTGTAACGTCGAGAACGCGTCTTACGGATTGTGCAATTGCGCGGAACGGACGGCGATGTTTGCGGCGATCGCGGCCGGCTATCGTCCGGGCGACTTCGCGCGGCTCGCGGTCGTTGGCGACACGGATGGTCCGATCGCGCCATGCGGCGCGTGCCGTCAGGTGATCATCGAGATCGGCCTGCCCGACATCGAAGTGATCCTGGCCAATCTGAAGGGGGCCGTCGAAGTCACGACGGCCCGTGCGTTGCTGCCGGGCGCGTTCAGCCTGTAACGGCGCGCGCCGCGGCGAGCCGCACGTATCACGCGCCTTCGCGCGCGTCGCGAATCGGAATCACGGTGCGCGCGCCGCACTGGCGCAGCAGGTCGCGCAATTCGTTGATGACCGGAAACACCTCGTGATTCCAGTCGGCGCCCTGGCGATCGTGCGCTTCCTGTTCGCGCTCGACGATCCAGCGATCCTCGCGGAAGATGCGCTCGGTGAACCACACGAGCAGCGGCCACGCGAGATCGAGTGCGAACGGGATGCCGGGCTTGTGGATCGACAGCAGTCCGAACGTGCGGTTGGTGCGCTGTTCGGCGTCGAGCGGCACGTAGACGATCCACAGGTCCATCACGAGCGTGCCTTCGCTCGACCGGATCTGCAGCGTCTGGTACGGGTAGCCGGTGCGTACCGTCATCACGCTCTTGTCGGACTGGTCGGCCGGCTTCTTGCTCGCGCCGAACACGAGCGCCTCGCCGACCGGCTGCTTGCCTTCCATCCGCGCGAACGTGTAGTCGACTTCGACCCAGTCGTCGCCGCGGCGGCGGCCGACCGATCGCGCGCGCATCTGCCCCATCTGCTTGCGGTGCAGGAACTGATGGTTCATGTCCATCAGGTTCTCGTGCATGAACGAGTAGTGGCACTTGACCTCGCGGCCGAAACGGCGCGTCTTGTATGCGCGATTGTCCGCCGATTCGAGCGCGGGGAACGGCCGTGAGTCGGCAAGCGTTGCGTCGCCCGGGAACACGAAGATCAGCCCGTGCGACTCGCGGCACGGATATGCGCGCACGCCGTTGGGCAGGCGCTCGCGGCCGAGGTAGGGTACGTCGACGCAGCGGCCGCTGTCGCACGCGTAGGTCCATCCGTGATAGCAGCAGCGCAGCGTTTCGCCGCTGACGACGCCCGCGTGCAGCGGCACCTGGCGGTGCGCGCAACGATCTTCGAGCGCGTACACGGCGCCGGACTCGGTGCGCACGAGCACGATCGGCTCGCCGGCGAAGTGCACGCCGAGCGTCTTGCCGCGCTTGAGCTCGCGCGACCACGCGAGCGGGTACCAGTGATCGGGATGAATGGGCACGCGGCGCAGGTCGCGCACGGACGCGCCGGAGGACGATTCTCCAACGGTGTTGCTGTCAGGCAAGGGCACTGCGAGCATGCGTGACGCCTCCTGGCTGGGCGGGTGGTCCGGGCGCCGCAGGAAGCGGCGGGGATCAGGAGAAGTCTACGCGAAGTTGCCCGCCACGGCGGACGCGATGCGGGTTTGCCCCGGCACGGCGGCCGGGGTTTCGTTGATGCGGCGCAAACCGGGCGGCAGGCGGCGCGCGGCGGGCGATCACCCGTCACGCGGCCGGTGGCCGGTCAGGAATGGGCTTCACGCCACAGCACCGCGTCGGTGCGGTACAGCGCCGGGAAGTACTGCTTCAGCCTGGTGATCTTCGGCATGTCGTTGTACGCGATGTACGGCGCATCGGGGTGCAGCTCGAGGTAGTTCTGGTGATAGGCCTCGGCCGCATAGAACCCCTTGTAGTCCTCGACACGCGTGACGACCGGCGCGGGGAACACGTGCGCCGTGCCGAGCTGCGCGATGTACGCGGTCGCGACCGCGCGTTGCTGCGCGGTGGTCGGGAAGATCGCGGACCGGTACTGCGACCCTTCATCGGGGCCCTGCCGGTTGAGTTCGGTCGGATCGTGCGCGACCGAGAAGAACACCTGCAGCAGCCGGCCGTACGTGATCTGAGTCGGGTCGTAGACGATGCGCACCGATTCCGCATGCCCCGTCAGCCCCGAGCCGACGAGCGCGTAGTGCGCGGTTTCGGATGCGCCGCCCGCATAGCCGGCCGCGACCTGCTTCACGCCCTTCACGTGTTCGAACACGCCCTGCACGCCCCAGAAGCAGCCGCCGGCGAGCACGGCCGTCTCGTCGTGCGACGCGCCGGGTGATTCGTCGAGCGTCGGCGCGGGCACGGTGCGCATCGGCTCGGCGGAATTGACGATGCGCTGGTAGCCGAACACGGCGGCGGCCGCGAACGCGACGGCGCCGATGCGGCGCAGCAAAGCCGCGCGTCGTCGCGCTGCAGCATCACGGGTGGAGATCGGGTTCATCATTGGCTCCTTTTCAATGGGTCGGGGAACGCGGTGGCCGGGTCTTGCCGCGGCACCCGCGATCAACCGAAAGTGAATGCGTACGCATCGACACCGGGATCGAGAAACTCGATCGCGAACGTGCGATCGGCGATCGCGCCCGGCTGCCGGACGAGCTGGTACAGGCGCTGGCCGGTGACGGTGCCGTAGCCCTGCGCGTCGACGTCGGCGCCGTGCGCGGCACCGGGCGCCGCGCCGTCGAGCGTCACGCGAAAGCGCACGGGCTGGCCGTTCGCGCCCGGGCCGAGCACGAGGTGCAGGTCGCGCGCATGGAAGCGGTAGACGATCCGGCCGTCGGGGGCGGCGAGCGTCGCGCGTTCGGCGCCGACTCGCCACATGCCGGCGAGGCCCCAGTCGTTCAGATCGGGACGGGCCGGCTCGGCGTAGTGGTACGCCGCATCGCGCACCACGCCGCCGGGCGACACGAAATCCTCGGCGCGTGCGTAGCCGACGTAGGTCTCGGGCGAGCGGACGTCCGCGCTGTCGGCCGCCGCGAGCGCACCCTTCGCGGGCGTCCCGGCCAGCCCGAGCGGCACGTTCAGCGCTTCGGGATGGCCGGCCTCGGCGAGCAGCGATTGGATCGCGCGTTCCGATTCCGCATACTCGCCTTCGCCGAAGTGGTGGCGGCGCACGCGCCCCTGCGCGTCGACGAAGTAGTGCGCGGGCCAGTATTCGTTGTTGAACGCGCGCCAGATCGCGAAGCGGTTGTCGATCGCGACCGGGAAGTCGATGCCGAGGTCGTGCACGGCCTTCTTCACGTTGCCGATGTCGCGCTCGAACGCGAATTCGGGCGCGTGCACGCCGATCACGACGAGCCCGTAGGGCGCGTACTTGCGCGCCCACGCGGTCGTGTACGGCAGCGTGCGCAGGCAGTTGATGCACGAATACGTCCAGAAATCGACCAGCACGACCTTGCCGCGCAGGCCGGCCGCGGTCAGCGGCGGCGAGTTCAGCCACTGCACGGCGCCGTCGAGTGACGGCAGCGTGCCTTCGACGGGCAGCGCGGACGGTGTCGTGATGGCCGCGCGCATCATCGCGCCGCCGGCCATCGCACCGCCGGTGGCTGGTGCGCCATCGGCTGCCGCGGCCATCATTGCACCGCCGGCGGCGTTGTCGGCGGCGTTGCCGGTTGCGGCCATCGCACCCGGTGCGCCGTTCGAGCGTCCGCCGAGGCGATCGACGAGCTTCGTTTCGAGGCCGCCCGTCGTGACGGTCGACAACTGCGCGAGCGCGCCGGTGTCGAGGCCGAGCGCGATCGCGCCGACGCCGGCGAGCAGTGCCGCGCCGATCCCGCGCCGGATCCATTCGCCGGCGCCGAGCGAACGCTTCATTGCCGCGAACACCTTCCCGCCGATCACGAGCGCCACGCCGAGCGAAGTCGCCGCGCCGGCCGCATACGCGACGAGCAGCAGCGTCGTACCGACGCTTGCGCCGCGCAGTGCGGCGCCGGTCAACACGAGCCCGAGGATCGGGCCCGCGCACGGCGCCCACAGCAGGCCCGTCGCGACGCCGAGCAGCAACGACGACGCAGGGCCGGCCGGGCGGCCGTCGCGTTGCGCGAACCCGGTGAGCCGGTTGCCGGCGGCGACGAGCGGGCGCGTCAGGTGTTCCGCGAAGCGCGGCATCAGCAGCGTCAGGCCGAACACGGCGAGCAACACGATGGCGATCCAGCGGCCGGCCTGGTTCGCCTGCGCGACCCAGCCGCCGCCCACGGCGGCGAGCGTCGCGACGACGGCGAACGTCAGCGCCATGCCGGCGAGCAGCGGCAGGCCGGTACGCACGAACGGCTGGTCGGCGCGTGCGAACACGAACGGCAGCACGGGCAGAATGCAGGGGCTCAGAATCGTGAGCACGCCCCCGAGATAGGCAAGGACGATGAGCAGCATGATGCGTTCTCCAGTCGGTCGGGAGTGGGGCCGGATCAGGCGGCAGCCGGGTGGAAGGTGAGCGCGAGGCCGTTCATGCAGTAGCGCAGGCCGGTCGGCTGCGGGCCGTCGTCGAACACGTGGCCGAGATGGCCGCCGCAGCGCCGGCAGTGCACTTCGGTGCGGACCATGCCGAACGTCGTGTCGATATGGGTGTCGACCGCGTGGTCGAGCGGTTTCCAGAAGCTCGGCCAGCCCGTATGGCTGTCGAACTTGGCGGCGGACGAGAACAGCGCGAGGCTGCAGCCGGCACAGGCGAACGTGCCGGTCCGGTGCTCGTCGTTCAGCGGGCTGCTGTACGGCCGCTCGGTGCCGGATTCGCGCAGGATCGTGTATTGGGCGGGCGTGAGCCGGCGATGCCATTCGGCGTCGCTGAGCGTGACCTCGAAAGGGGCCGCCGGTGTGCTGGCCGGCGGTGCGGCGAACGCACGGCCGACCAGCGCACGGCGGCCGGCGGACGACAGCGCCGCAAGCGCGGCAAGGCCGGTGGCGCCGGCGAACAGCAGATGTCTGCGGGTGGGCATGATGGGCTCCTGGAAGCAGGTCCTGAAAACATGCGCCCATCGTAGGCAGCGGCCGGTGTCGAAGTCCTCACGGAAAGTTAAATGAATTGTGATGATTGTCAGCGCGCAGGTGCCGCGTCGCCATCCGTCACAGCAGGCACACGCGACGCAGCGCGACCGTCCTCAGATACACCGACTTGTCGAGCCACGGCACGAACACATACTCGTCGTATGCGTCGCAACCGACCAGGATCCAGTGCGACAGAACGTTTGACATGGCGGTCTCCTCGATCCCGCTCGCTTCGAAGTGAAGCGGGGCGGCGCGTCACGATCGCGATCCGTCGTGCCCGCACTCGGTATACCCTGCGCACACGGCGTCTATTCCAGCCGCCGCGCGATGCGCTTCATGCGCAGGATGTCGCACGTCGCCGGAATAAACGGGCCCGCGCCGCGGTATGCGGATCAGGTGCCGGACGCATCGACGGGGAGGGGCCAATGAGCGACGGGGAGAAGCAACTCGGGGACGTTCCGGACCGGTCGCAGTGCGATCGCGAATCCGCGTCGAGCGCGAACGACGAACCACGGCCGCCGGGGTTTCGGGACCGGATGCGCAGTGCCGCGCGAAGGCTGCAGCTCGGCTCTGGCATCATGTTGTGGATCTATATTTCCATACACATGGTCAATCACGCGCTCGGCATCTGGTCGATCGACGTCGCCGAGCGCGCCCTGCACCTGGCGATCGCCGTCTGGCAAAGCCTGCCCGGAACGATCCTGCTGTACGGCGCGGCCAGCCTGCATTTCGCGCTGGCGATCCGCACCATCTACGGCCGCCGGCACTGGACGCTGCCGCCTGCCGAATGGTTGCGTCTGTGGGCCGGACTCAGCCTGCCGCTGCTGTTGATCCGCCACGTCGTCGGCACACGCGTCGCGACGTCGTTCTACGGCTTCGAACCGAACTATGCACGGGTCGTCGTGGCGTTGCTGACGAGCGGCACGCAGGGCTTGCAGATCGCGCTGCTCGCGCCGGGGTGGGTGCACGGCAGCCTCGGGTTGTGGTTTCATTTGCGCCGGCGTGCGTTCTTCCATCGCGCGAGGTTCGTGCTGCTCGGCGTGCTCGTCCTGCTGCCCGTGCTGTCGGCGGCCGGATTCGTGCAGATGACGCGCGCGGTCGTGCCGGGCAGTCTCGCCGCGCCGGCCCCCGACGCCGCGCTGGTTGCCCATCGCGCCGCGCTCGACAGCTGGCGGCATCGGCTCGTCGCCGGCTACCTGTCGCTGATCGTCGTCGCGTTCGCCGGCGGGCATTGGCGAAACCGGTTCGCGGGTGGCGTTTCGCGCGAGCAGCCGTGAACGGCGGCGCGCGCACCGTGGTGCCCGCGCCGGCGGAGACGATCCGCACCGGCGGGCTGCGTGCCGAGCGGGCGCGTTCCGGCCGGGCACGGTCTACTGACAGGAATTGGCATGGGCTTCGGCGATACTGTGCGCTTTCCTATTCAGCGATCCGCGGCGCACGTCGACTCCCTTCTTTCATGACCACCACTCAGGTTTCCGCCCCGCTGAAGGATTCGTTGGGCGAGCAGCAATTCCGAACGCTGTCCGATGCGCTGCATGCGATCGAACCCGGTTTCGACCGGGCGGCATTTCTGGCGACGGCGCTCGACGGTCTCGACGACCTGACGCTGATGGAGCGCGTCAGGCGCGCCAGCGTGGCGATCGACGCGGCGGCGCATTCGTTGGCCGGCGGATACGCCGCCGTGCTGGCGTTGCTGCAGGAGGCGGCGCCGCGATTGGGCCGCGGCTTCGTGTCGCTCATCGCGCCCGATTACGTCGGGCAGTACGGTCGGCACGCGTTCGATCGTTCGATGGACGCGCTGAAATGCTTCACGCGGTTCGGCACGTCGGAATTCGCGGTGCGCGAATTCCTGCGCATCGATACGGCGCGTGCGCTCGCAACCATGGAAGCCTGGTCGCACGACGCGGACGATGCCGTGCGCCGGCTGGCGAGCGAGGGAAGCCGTCCGCGCCTGCCCTGGTCGTTCCGCCTGCGCGACATCGAGGCCGATCCGGCGCTCGCGGCGCGGATTCTCGACACGCTGCGCGCGGACCCGAGCGCCTACGTGCGCCGCTCGGTCGCGAATCACCTGAACGATGTGGCGAAGTCGCATCCGGCCTGGGTGCTCGAGCGCGCCGAACGATGGGGCGGCGACCATCCGCATACGCGCTGGATCGTCCGGCATGCGCTGCGCACGCTCGTGAAGCAGGGCGACGCGCGCGCGCTGGCGATACTCGGTGCGGAAAGCGCGCCGCGTCTCGCCATCGGCCCGTTCGGCGTGACGCCCGCGCGGGTGGTGCTCGGCGAGTCGATCATGCTCGACTGCGAACTGCATTCCACGGCCGACACCGCGCAGCGGCTCGTCGTCGATTACCGGATTGCGTACGTGAAGCAAAATGGCGAGACCTCGCCGAAGGTGTTCAAGCTGAAGGGGTTGACGCTCGAACCCGGCGCGCGCATCGCGCTGCGGCACAGCCGGGCGATCCGCGATTTCACGACGCGCCGGCACTATGCGGGCCGGCACGAGGTCGAGCTGATCGTCAATGGCCAGGTCGTCGCGCGGTCGTTCTTCGAGCTCGCCATGTGAGGGTGGCCGGCCGGTTCGATCCAGGCAGGTGAAGCGGCGGGGGCGTGTTTGGGTCCGGTCGCCACCCGGCGTACCGCATGTGCGCGACGATCGCGACCGGACAGCGAGCACGTCGAGCATCAGCACGACATCGACTGCGGAACAACCGACCAGTGCGGCCGCGCCATCGATGGTGGTTCGCGCGGCCATCCACCCACAAAAGTCGACAAATCGGAACAGATTGGCCCGGCGTTCGTGCCTACCATTCCGACACGCCTCCCGGATTCCCGTACCCCCTCGGTATCGGCAGATGCGCCGCCCGCATCCTGCCGCCCGTCTTTGCCTCGCATCCTGACAAGCCGCCAAAAACGCAAAGGATTCGCCATGTCTGCAAGATCACTCGCTTCAGTCGCGCTGATGCTGCTGCTCGCCGCGTGCGGCGGCGACGCGGATTCGTCCGCACCGGCCGCCTCCGTCGCCGCGGCCGCGATGCGCGCGTCGCCGGCCGCCGGCTGGAAACCGCTCGTGCCCGGCACGAGCTGGCAATGGCAGATCGACGGCAATACGATCAACGAGACCGTGCTCGACCGCGTGAACAATCCCCGCAAGATGATCGACGTCGACATGGAGCGGACCGATGCGGCGACGATCCAGCGCTTGAAGGCGAGGGGCGTCTACGTCGTCTGTTACATGGAGACGGGCGGCCGGGAAGACGGCCGCGGCGATGCCGACCAATTTCCCGGCAGCGTGCTCGGCTACCCCGTCGAAGGATACGAAGATCATGAGCGCTGGCTGGACATCCGCCAGACGAAGATCCTGATGCCGATCATGCTGGCGCGTCTCGACCAGGCGAGGAAAAAGGGCTGCGACGGCATCGAACCCGATCTGGACGACGGCTATCGGCAGGAAACGGGCTTTCCGCTGACACGCGACGACCAGCTGCGTTACAACACGGCGCTGATCGCCGCCGCGCACGATCGGGGGATGTCGATGGGCCTGAAGAACGGCTCGGGAATTGCCGTCGCGATGGCGAAGGTTGCCGACTGGGCGCTCAACGAGGAGTGCAACAAGTTCAACGAGTGCGGCGGTTACGCGAGTTTCATCGCGCTGAACAAGGCCGTGTTCAATGTCGAGTACACGCACCCGGACGACATGACGCTCGCCGATTTCTGTCCGGCCGACAACCGTGCCAATTTCGACGGCATTCTGAAGTGGTCGAGCGACACACTCGCGGCGTTGCCACGCGCCGCGTGCCGGTTCGAGTGAGCGGCATCACTGCATGACGGCGCGGCCAACGCACCTTGCGTTCCGCTGGCCGCGCTTCATCGTCGACACCGGCCGCAGGAGGATGCCGAAGCCTGCATGACGCACGGCCGCCCGATGGCGCGCCCGCGGATGCCCGTAAATTCCCGACGGCGTCCGTCACCGCCCCCGCACCGGTAAATCCTTCCCTGAACGGGAGGTCGCGTTTATGATCCGCCATGCAAGCGGTGGTCGCTGGAATCGCCTGATTGGTCGCACGACCAGTCCGTTCCTTCGGACACCGCTTTCCTTTTGTGCCCTACCTTCACGCGAATTCACGAAGACTCCGTGTAACGTACGGTCTCGTCACTGCCGAACCGAAAGCGATCTGTAAATAACAATGCTGCCGACAAGTTATAACGCGTTGCTCGTTCTTCTTTCGCTCTTGATCGCCATATTGGCGTCCTACACCGTGCTGGACATGGCCGGGCGTATCAAGACCACGCAGGGGCACGCCGCACATTGGTGGCTGGTCGGCGCGGCTTGCGTGATGGGTACCGGCATCTGGTCGATGCATTTCGTCGGCATGCTCGCTTTCGCGTTGCCGATTCCGGTCGGGTACGATCCGGCCATTACATTGCTGTCCTTGCTGATCGCCATCGCCTGCTCCACGTGTGCGCTGTGGCTCGTCTGCCGGGACACGCTGAAGTGGCACCGGCTGTGTGGCGGGGCGATGTTGATGGGGGCCGGCGTGGCGGGGATGCATTACACGGGCATGGCCTCCATGCGCATGTCGCCGGGCATCCGGTACGACCCGTTGCTCGTTTGCCTGTCGGTCGCGATTGCCGTGGCCGCATCGGGCGCCGTGCTGTGGATCGTCTTCATCCGGCGTGCCAACTCGTCTCGCGTGCGCCTGCTCAATCTGGGCTCCGCCGTCCTGATGGGGGCCGCCATCGCCGGGATGCACTACACCGGGATGGCCGCCGCCCGATTCCCGCTGGGCAGCATCTGCGGCGCGGCCGGCTCCCGCATGGACGCCGGCTCGCTGGCGCTGGTCATCATCGTTGCCACGTTGGCCATCCTCGCCATCGCGCTGATCGTCTCGCTCCTCGATCTGCGTCTGGAATCCCGCACGGCGGTACTGGCGACATCGCTCGCCGAAGCCAATCAGGAACTGACGTATCTGGCGCTGCACGACAACCTCACCAAGCTCCCCAATCGCGTGCTGCTCGAAGACCGGATCGACCAGGCGATCCAGGGCGCCGACCGCGAGAAAGGGGGTTTCGCGCTGATGTTCATGGACCTCGACGGATTCAAGGCGGTCAACGACGCCTACGGTCATCATGTCGGCGATCTGCTGCTGGTCGACGTGGCGCGGCGCATCGGCGCGAACCTGCGCTCGCAGGACACGATTGCCCGTCTGGGCGGCGACGAATTCGTGCTGGTCGTGGCGGTGGACGAGCCTGCGGAGGCGGCCGGCGTGGCGGACAAGGTATTGGCGGTGATTCGACAACCGTTCCGCGTGTCCGAGCACGAATTGCGTGTGTCGGCCAGTATCGGCATTGCGCTCTATCCGGGCAACGGCAGCGATTTCCGGGACCTGATGACCAACGCCGATGCGGCGATGTATCACGCGAAGGCGCTCGGCCGGAACGCGTACTGCTTCTTCGAAGCATCGATGAACGCGAATGTCCGCGAGCACCTGAAAATCGTGCAGGAACTCCGTCTGGCGCTGGAGCGGCGTGAACTGGTCCTGCATTACCAGCCGAAGTTCGAAGTGCCCCATGGACCGATCATCGGCGTCGAGGCGCTGTTGCGATGGATGCACCCGACGCGCGGCCTCATTGCACCCGATCAGTTCATCTCGATCGCGGAAAAGACCGGCCTGATCGTGCCGATCGGCGAATGGGTACTGGACGAGGCCTGCCGGCAGATGCGCGAGTGGTGCGATGCGGGTCGAACCGACTGGACGATGGCCGTCAACCTGTCACCGCTGCAATTCGGTCACGCGAGCCTGGTCCGGGTCGTTCAGGCGACATTGCAACGGCACGCGCTGGAACCGCACTGTCTGACGCTGGAGATCACCGAATCCACCGCGATGCGCGACGCCGACGCCAGCTTGAGAATCCTGCAGCAGCTTCACGACATGGGCGTGCGCATTTCCATCGACGACTTTGGAACGGGTTATTCGAGCCTGCTTTATCTCAAGCGCTTGCCGGCCAGCGAGCTCAAGATCGACCGGGGATTCATCCGCGATCTCGAACACGATACCGAAGATGCCGCGATCATTTCCGCGATCGTCGCGCTCGGCCGGGCACTCGACCTGAAGATCGTCGCGGAGGGCGTCGAAACGACGGCGCAGCAGCAGTTCCTGACGCGGCTCGGTTGCAACTCGCTGCAGGGCTTTCTGCTCGGGCGCCCGATGCCGGCGGATCATTTCATCGAAATGACCACGCAAGGCAATGCGGTCAAGAACATCTGAGCCCGTCGACATCACGCATCCAGCAGCGTTTGCGCGTTTGGTGCTGGCGCCGGCACGGGCGACCCTGCCGGCGCTGCGATCACCAGCAGCAGCTTTAACTCGCTGACTGTCCGAGTGCGAGTGTCGACAGCGCGTCCGGATCGAGAGCGCTTTCCGTCATGAGGCGAAGCACGCTTTCTGTCGACAGGATGCGCACGTTCACCTGGCCGTGACGATCGATTTCATTCCCGCAACGCCGAAGCGAGGTGCAAATCCGCGCCAGCGCAATTCTTCACAACGGTCGTCATTTATCGGAGATTTGATTTCCGACGCGAGCCGAAAATGCACGGCCGTTTTCTTTTGTTCATCAGTGAACTGCCTGTCCAGATTCGATGCAGGAAAATAACGAGAAGATTTATGGCGGTGTCGAAATATCCCCCTCATTCGCCCACATCAATCACATGGAATCGAATTCCGGATTTATTTCCGTCGGGTGTGCGTTACGGGGTGCCGTTACGTAACGGGTGACGTGACTCCCGATTCGCAAACGTTTTACGCGTGGAATATGAATTAATCAGATGTTTTGAACAAAAATCATAGGTCATTGTTTTATTGGTATTTTTCTGCGCTGCAGCAAGAAAATCCGGAACAGTGGCACGGATTGTGCATTAAACGATACGTGCCGCAGTAACGAATACCAAAACGATAGACCAATCATGAATCGAAACTACACTCCGAAATCCGGACGCGACGCGGGGGCGAAGCGGTCGAATCCGGGAATTCACACCATTGATCGCTCCGGCAGGCCTATTGATTCAGGTCTGCACGGGAGCGATGTCATTCTCGTCGCAACGAACCGGACCGGCGGGTTCCAGCAGAGCCGATCCGCACGCGTGCGCAGTCGCTAATCGATTCGAATAATCCAGTCAAGTCATCAAATTAGTATTGCGAAATAAATAATTAATCGATATTTCGTATATGTCGGGGTCAATGATGGACGGGTTCTTCTTGCGCGTGATCGACGGCGCGTTGATCGTGGTCGGCGCCTTTGGTGCATTGCATTTCGGGTTTCCGGCCGACGGCCTGTCGCACTCCGGATTCGATGGCTTGCTCGTGGCTTTCGCGGTTGCGCTCGCGTTGTCGGTGTTTCCGGCATGCGGACTGTATCGCGGCACGCGCGAACGCTCGGCGGTCAACCTGATGAGTCGGGCGATTGTCGCCTGGCTCATCGTGCAGGCCGGCGGGTACGCATTGCTGTTCGTATTGCACCGGCTGCATCTGGTGCGCGGACTGTGGTTCGTCTACTGGACGATCACGAGCGGGCTCGGGATGCTGCTGGCACGCACGCTAGCGCTCGCGGTGCTCAAGCTGTTCGTGCGCTTCGGCCGGCGGGCGCGCAGCGTGGCGGCACAAGGGCCGGTGATGGCCTCTCGCATGATGCGGCTCGTGTTCAAGCGCGTTTTCGATCTCGCACTTTCGATTCCGCTTCTTTTTATTCTGGCTCCATTATTCGTAATACTAATTATTGTCGTGAAGCGCGACGGTGGTCCGGCGATCTTCGGGCACGTTCGGGTCGGCCGTGACGGAACGCGTTTCCGGTGCCTGAAATTCCGCACGATGGTCGTCAATGCCGACGAAGTGCTGCGCGAGACGCTCGCCCGCGATCCGGAAGCGCGCGCGGAATGGATGCGGGATTTCAAGCTGAAGAACGACGTGCGCATCACGCCGGTCGGGCATTTCCTGCGCCGTACCAGCCTCGACGAATTGCCCCAGCTGTGGAACGTGCTGCGCGGTGAGATGAGCCTCGTGGGCCCGCGCCCCATCGTCGACCAGGAACTCGCCCGCTATGGCAGCGATGCGTATTACTACCTCATGAGCACGCCCGGCATTACCGGGCTATGGCAAGTGAGCGGGCGCAGCAATGTCGACTATGCGCAGCGCGTATCGCTCGATGTGTCGTACGTGAAGCAATGGTCGCCGCTGCTCGACTTCGGCATCTTGCTGCGAACCGTCAAGGTCGTGATGCGTCGAGAGGGGGCGTACTGACGCGTGCATGCCGTGCGTGTTCGACGTCGCGAGGCAGGCCCGCGACGCGGCGGCATCACGGGGAAGTGGGGGCCGGGTTGGCGTACACCGAGGATGCCGACCAGCCGTCGTATTGGTACGGGTCGCCAGCCGTGCCGCTTGCGGCGCCGCTGTTCCGGTCACGGTAGCGGGCAAGGTGCTGGCGACGCGTCAGCGGGGCGTGATGCTTGCCCGTCGCGCCCGACAGCTTCGGCGCATCGGGTCTGACCGACGACGCGGCGTCGCTCGCCGCGCTGGCCGGCACCGGAAGCATCGCACCGGTCTGCGTCGTGCGGGTGGCGTGCGGTGCGCGTTTGGCGGTAGCGGTGGATGCAGGGAATTGTGCAAGGGCGGTGACGCTGAGCGAAATGCTCGTTGCAACAGCAAGCAGGTGCGGGATTTTCATGAAATGGCAAGAAGCGAGATCGTTTCGGAGTGAGTGCTGATATGCCAGGGCGTGCGGTTGCTTGGCGATGCGCGTGATTGACAGAAGACGGTGGAGGATCGATGCGAACCGCCACCCAACACATAGGCCAAAAAAGATGATTGACCATCTGATCGGTATTCGAACGATAGCACTGTCCGTCGTATCGAAGGAAGCGCGGAACGTACGTCACCGGGTTGCACAATGCGGCGGAATCCTGTCGGTCGCGCTCGCGCTGACGTGGCTCGGCGGCTGCGCGTTTGCACCCGGCATGACTTTTCGCGGCGGGTGCCCCGCCGACGTTTCCGCGGATCCGTCGGGTGCCTGTGGCCGCGCGACGCATGCGGCGTCGCTCGCGGCTACGTCAGGCGGCGCGGCGACCGAAGACGCACCGCCCGCCGGCGCGCTCGTCGAGATCGATGCCGCGCTGATCGACCAGACGCGCGCGAAGGCCGGGCCGTCGATCCCGAACGACGTGCTCTCGCTGTTCCAGCAGGCACGACCGTACACGCTCGGCTCCGGCGATGTCCTCAGCATCGTCGTCTGGGATCACCCCGAACTCAACATGCCCGTCGTCGCGACATCGAACGGCATCGATACGACCGGTTCGAACGCGATCGTTTCCGGCTATACGGTCGACACGAACGGGGTGGTGCAATTCGCGTATGTCGGCCCCGTCAAGGTCGGCGGACTCACGGAATTGCAGGCGCGCGATCTGCTTGCGCGCCACCTGGCGCGTTACATCCGGGATCCGCAGGTGACCTTGCGGATTCAGGCGTATCGCAGCCGGCGCATCTATCTCGACGGCGAAGTCCGCATTCCCGGCCTTCAGGTGATGAACGACCTGCCGATGACGCTGCCCGAAGCGATCAATCGCGCAGGCGGATTCACGTCGAACGGCGATCGCGCGCGCGTCGCGGTCACGCGTGGCGATGCGACCGTGATGGTGAACCTGCCGCGCATGATCGAGCAGGGACTCAACCCCGACAGGATCCTGCTGCAAAGCGGCGATCTCGTGCGCGTCTATCCGGTCAGCGACAGCAAGGTGTTCGTGCTCGGCGAAGTCGGGCACACGATGACGGCGACATTCAACAACGGCCGCCTGACGCTGAACGACGCGCTCGGCTATGCGGGTGGCGTCAGTCCGTACTCGGGCGATGCGAGCCAGGTGTACGTCGTGCGCAGCCGGCGCGGCGCTACGCCGACGGTCTTTCACCTGAATGCGACATCGCCGGCCGCGATGGCGCTTGCGAACGATTTCGACCTGATGCCCGACGACGTGGTGTTCGTCGATGCGTCGTCGCTGGTGCGCTGGAGCCGTGTGGTGGGGATGTTCCTGCCTAGCGCGCAGACGCTCGCGACCGGCCGCAATATCGCTTTCTGACATGAACCGTCTGCTCCTGGTTTGCACCGCGAACGTGTGCCGAAGCCCGATGGCCGAGGTGCTGTTTCGACGCGTGCTGGATGGCGTGCGCGTGATGTCGGCCGGTGTCGACGCGATGCCCGGCATGGGCGCCGATCCGGCGGCGATCGCCGTCATGCGGCGCATCGGCCTCGACCTCGGCCAGCATCGCTCGCAACCGCTGGCGCGCTGGATGATCGAGTCGTCCGCGCTCGTACTGACGATGAGCGAGCGTCAGCGTCAGGTCATCGCCCACCGTTACCCGTCCCTCTCCGGGCGCGTCTGCCGCCTGCTGCCGGACGAGGACGTGGCCGATCCCTATCGGCTCGACAGTACGGCATACGCGGCGACGGTCGAGCGATTGACTACGGGCGTCAGGCACTGGTCCGGCTGGCTGGCCGATGTCACCCGTCATACCCAAACATTGCAGGAAACGACCCATGAACCATCTTGATACGCCAGTGCGTTACGCGGAACCGGACGACGGGCCGCCCGGGAATGTCGCGAGCTATCTCGACGCGCTTTACGACAACCGGCGGCTGATCGCGCTCGTCACGGGACTGATGCTGCTGATCGGCACGACCTATGCGTTTCTCGGGGTGCCGGTCTATCGGGCCGATATTCTGGTGCAGGTCGAGGAAAACACGAATTCGGCAAAGAGCATGCTCGGCGACATTTCGTCGATGTTCGATGTCAAGACGCAGGCATCGTCGGAGATCGAGGTGCTGAAGTCGCGCCTGGTGGCAAGCAAGGTGGTCGACACCTTGTCGCTGGCCATCGACGCGCATCCACGCTACTTGCCGCTGTTCGGGTCGTTGCTGTCCCGGCACGCGACACGCTTGTCGGATCCGTTGCCGTTCGGCTATGTGACCGGCACCGAACGCATTTCGGTTGCCCAGTTCGACGTGCCCGACAAGCTCTACGGCGAGACGTTCGTCATGACGCTGCAGCCGGGCAACACGTACCGCGTGTCGGGCCCGGATGTCGACGCGGGCGGCACGATCGGCGTGCCGCTGAAGGTGGCCACACCGGACGGCCCGCTCGCACTGCTGGTCACGTCGGTCCGCGGCAAGCCGGGTGCCACGTTCGTGCTGCGCCGGTATTCGACGTTGTCGACGATCGAGGATCTCAGGCAGAGCCTGAACATCGCGGAGAAAGGCAAGCAATCGGACGTGATCGGCGTCACGCTCGACGGGACAGACCCGGTGAAGACGGCGATGATCCTCAATACGTTGGGCAGCGAGTATGTCCATCAGAACGAGCGGCGAAAATCCGAGGAAGCCGAGCGATCGATCAGCTTCCTCAGTGCCCAGTTGCCGGAACTGAGGGCCCAGCTCGAGGTCTCCGAGAATCGCTTCAATGAATATCGCGCCAAGCACGGAACGCTGAATCTCGATGAGGAAGCAACGGCATTGCTGCAGCGTTCGGTCGATGCGCAGTCACGCCTGACGACGCTGAAGCAGAAACGCGACGAGCTGATGGCGCGCTTCACGCCGGAACACCCGGCCATCCGTGCGCTCGATGCGCAGCTCGATACGGCGCAGGCGGAAATCTCGGGTATCGATCAGCGTACGCGTGCGTTGCCGCCGGTCGAACAGGACGTGTTGCGACTGCAACGTGACGTGCAGGTCGGCACCGAGCTGTACACGAACTTGCTCAACACGCGGGAGCAACTGCGTCTCGTCAAGGCAGGGAAGGTCGGCAACGTACGGCTGGTCGACACCGCTGCCGTTCCCGAGGAGCCGGTCCGGCCGAAGCGCCTGCTCGTGATCGTCGGGTCCGCGGTCTTCGGGTTGCTGATCGGCGCGACGGTTGCGTTCAGCCGTCGCCGCATGTTCGACTCGATCGACGATCCGATCGAAGTGGAGCACGTCTGCGGCGTACCCGTGTATGCGACGGTGCCTTACAGCCGCCAGGAAGCATCGCTGACGCGTTTGCGCCGGGTCGCGAATTCGCCGTCCCGCGAACTGATTCTCGCGCACAACGCGATGATGGACCCGGCACTTGAGAGCCTGCGCAGCTTCCGGACCGCACTGGAATTCGCGATGACCGACGTGCCGAACCGGATGGTGTTCATCACCGGCCCGACGCCCTCCATCGGGAAATCCTTCATTTCGCTGAACCTCGCTGCCGTGCTGGGCTCGGCCGGAAAGCGGGTGCTCCTGGTCGATGCCGACTTGCGTCGCAGCGGACTCCAGCGAACGGTTCCCGTCGGTCCGGGAGCCGGGCTCGTCGAACTGTTGCAGGGCACGCACCGCGCCGAAGACGTCGTGCACCGCGAGATCCTGAAAGGGGTCGATTTCATCGCGACGGGCAGCGTGCAGGTCAATGCGAGCGATGCGCTGTTCGATTCGGATCTGCGAGCGATTTTGTCCGAACTAGGTGCGACGTACGACGTGATCGTGTGCGACGGCCCGCCGATTCTTGCGGTTCCGGACGCCGCGCAACTGGCCGGCCACGCTGGCGTGACGTTCCTGGTGGTGCGTCAGGGCGTAACGAAACACGGCGAGATCAAGGAATCGATCCGGCGGCTGCGTCACGTGGGCGTGTCTCCGCACGGACTGATCTTCAACGGGCTCAGCGTGCGGCCGGGGCGCTACGCGTACGGCTACGGGCGCTATCGCCACAATCGCGACAGCCACGCGTATTACGGCAAGGAATGACGGATGTCGGCATGGAACACGCGGCTGGCCGACGTGACGGGCAGCCAGGGACAACCTTCGGGCGGGGATCAGCATGGACGGTACAACTTCAATGCGTGACGCCATGACGAGTTCGCAGGTCGACGCGCAGCACGCCGATGACGGGACAGGTCGGCGTTTCAGTCGCGTCGCCGTCGTGCACGACTGGCTGACGACCTATGCGGGCGCCGAGAAAGTCCTCGCCGAGATCCTCAACATCTGGCCGCAGGCGGATCTGTTCACGGTGGTCGATTTCCTGCCGGACAACGAGCGCGCGAAGCTGCGCGGCAAGGTCGCCACCACGTCGTTCATCCAGCGGCTGCCGCGCGCACGATCGTCCTATCGTGCGTACTTGCCGTTGATGCCGTTCGCGATCGAACAGCTCGACCTCTCCGGTTACGACCTGGTGATTTCATCGAGCCATGCCGTCGCGAAGGGGGTCATCACCGGGCCGGATCAACTGCACATGAGCTACGTGCACTCTCCGATTCGCTATGCGTGGGACCTGCAACATCGTTACCTGAACGAGTCGGGCTTGTCGAAGGGGGTGAAAGGCTGGATCGCGCGCGCGATGCTCCACTACATTCGCATCTGGGATCAGCGTACCGCGCACGGCGTCGATGCATTCGTGGCGAACTCCGGCTTCATCGCAAGACGCATCCGCAAGGTATACGGCTACCATGCGTCGGTCGTCTATCCGCCTGTCGATATCGCGCGTTTTTCGCTGGGCACGCAGAAGGAAGACTTCTATCTGACGGCGCAGCGCATGGTGCCGTACAAATGCGTGCCGCTCATCGTCGAGGCGTTCGCCCGCATGCCGGAGCGGCGTCTCGTCGTCATCGGCGACGGGCCGGATTTCGAGCGCGTCAAGGCCGCCGCCACGCCGAACGTCACGCTGCTGGGCTATCAGCCGGATGCGGTACTCATCGACTACATGCAGCGTGCGAAGGCGTTCGTATTTGCGGCCGAAGAGGATTTCGGCATCACGCCGGTCGAGGCGCAAGCGTGCGGCACGCCGGTCATCGCCTACGGGCGAGGCGGCGCGCTCGAGACGGTGATCGCATCCGGTGACGCGAGCATTCGCACGGGGTTGTTCTTCGAACGACAGGAAAACGCGGACATCGTGGACGCGGTGATGCGCTTCGAAGCGGCAGGCGTGTTCGATCCGCTGGTGTGCCGCACCAACGCGCAGCGATTCACGGTCGAGCGCTTTCGCGACGGCCTGCTGGAGGTGATGGCGAGAACGTTGCGCAACCGGGCAGCCGCCGCCGGGGTGCGCGACACGGCGGCCGGTACGGGAAGGGGCGAGCCATCGTGGAGCTGAGCCTGTTCGGTGTCGTAGTCATCGCGCTTGGCATCCTGGCGTTCGTGCTGCCTTATCGATGGGCCGTCTACGTCATGGCGGCCAGCACGCTGTTCGGGGCGACCGAGGCGGTCGCATTCGGCGGGCTGGGCTTGTTGCCGGCCAGCCTGATGATGCCGCTTTTCGTCGCACGTGCGCTGTTCCTCGAGGATTCGCGCGCGATCCGCAGCAGCCTGCGCGTCGGCTCGCCCGGGTTCTGGCTGCTCGTGCTGACCGGCTACGCATGCATGACGGCCGTCGTGTTTCCGCGCATGCTGGCCGACACCACGTCGGTCTATTCCATCGATCGTTCCAACATCGGCACGACGCAGATCATGCTGCAGCCGCTCGGCCCCGTGTCCGGCAACCTGAGCCAGTCCGCGTACCTGATCGGCGAATGCCTGTTGTATCTGGCCGCGTCGATGATGATGCGCCGACGCGACGCCAGCCGGGTGATGGCCGATGCCTTCCTGTTCCTGACCGCGTTGAATGTGATCGCCGCGGCGGCCGACCTGTTCGGCAACGCTGTGGGCGTCAGTCTGCTGGATCCGCTCAAGACCGCGCAGTACTCGATCCTGGATGGGGCGGAGGTCGGCGGCATGCGGCGGATCAGCGGGACCTTCTCCGAGGCATCGGCGTTTGCCGGGTTCTCGTTGCCGCTGTTTGCGTTCACGGCCAATCTTTGGCTGCTCGGCTATCGACGTCGCCTGTCGGGATTGCTTGCGCTGCTGACGGCCGGCTTCGTGCTGCTGTCGACGTCGAGCACCGGATACGTGGGCCTCTCGATCTATCTCGTCGTCTTCATGGCCAGTCGCTCCGGCGCGATCGTCCGTACCAGCCAGGCGAGGAAATTCCGGATGCTGGCGATGGCCTGCGTGGCGGCCGCACTGATCGCGTGCGTACTGATCGCAATCGATTCGCCGGTCGTGACGGCCGTGTCCGAGGTGATCAACCGGACGTTGACGAGCAAGATGAGCAGCGATTCGGGCATCGAGCGCAGCGCGTGGAACATGCAGTCGCTGATCAACTTCGTCGATACGTTCGGGTTGGGCGCTGGCCTGGGCAGTGCGAGGGCATCGAGCTTCGTCGCGGTGACGCTCGGCAATCTCGGGCTGCTGGGCGCGACGTTGTTCGGCCTGTTCCTTTACCGCACCGTGCGCGTACGCGTGCGGCCCGCGACGTGGGCATCGGACCGGATCGTCAGCTTCGCCGCCGTTCAGGCGCTGGCCGCGGCGCTGATCGGCGCGACGCTGTCCGGTACGGTGTTCGACCTCGGGCCATGCGTCTATCTGTTTGCGGCGATGGCGTTCGGGGCACTGAACGTCAGGCGTGTATCGCACCGGGAGCCGAGGGCGTCATGAAAAATACCTCGTCTCGTACGGAATTGCTGGCGGTGTACGTGGCCTACATGTTCCGCTATCTGTATCCGTTGTTCATGCTCCCGTATTACGGACGCGCGCTCGGCCCGAGCGGTTATGGCCTGGTGCTGGCGGGTGCCTCGCTCTCGAATTCCCTCTGGCTGTTCGTGAGCTACGGTTTTCCGACGGTCGGCGCACGCGATACCGTTCTTGCCGCGGGCAGCGCCGAGCGGGCCGAGACGCTGCGCACCCACGTGATCGCCCGGCAGCTTCTGTGCGTGCCGGCCATCGTCGCCGGCACGATCGCGATCGGCGCGTCGCTGGCGTTTCGCCAGCATTTGTCGAGCGGCCCGGTCGTCATCGCCATGGGGCTGGTCTCGGCATTCAACGTCGGATGGTATCTGGTCAGCACCGGCCGCGCGATCGCGAGCGTCCGGATCGAGGTCATCGGCTTCGCGATTTCGTTGTCGCTGATCGTCGGCTTCGTGCATCACCCGTCCGACGTCGAACGTGTATTTCCGCTGTTGCTGACATCGAGCGTCGTCCAGCTCGGGCTTGCGTACTGGCTGATCCGGCGCGAGTTCGCCGGCGCCGTCTCGAGCCTGAAGCGTGCCGTGGACCTGATCCGCAGGTCCACGGTCATCTTCGTCTACGGCGGTACGTCGGTGCTGCTGGCTGGCGCGTCGACTTACCTGTTGTCGACCATGGCGCATGCGTCCGAGGTCAGCGCGTTCGGTGTCGCCGAGCGGCTCGTCGCGGCGGGATTGAGCGTGATGTCGCCGGCCGCGCAGATCCTGGTGCCCAAACTGACCAGCCTGGTCGGCAGCGATCCGTCGCGCGCGAATCGTCTGATGCGGCGAGTGTTCGTGTGGTTCTTTTCCGGGGCGGCGCTGGCGGCTGTCGCGACCGTCCTGCTGTCGGAGCGGCTCATTCCGCTCGCGCTCGGCGCCGGCTTCGAGCACTGTGTGCCGGTGTTGAATCTCATGGTGTTCGTGCTTCCCGTCAGCGTCTGCACGCAGGTGCTCGGCGCCTATTTCCTGATTCCGCGCAAGCTCGAACGCCTGCTTGCACAGGCCGGCGTGCTGAGCGCCGTCGTGAGCCTTGCATGCGCGATTCCGCTGGCGAGCCAATGGGGTGCGCTCGGGATGGCCGGCGCGCGCCTGGTCGGAGAGTTGACGATGCTGGGCGTGCTGGCGGCCGGCCTGTGGCGCGCGAAGCTGTTGACGGAAATCTTCGGTTTCGATGGCGTTCCTGCCGCGACTGTCGGCGACAACCGAATTCGCCAGTAACGAGGGTATGTGATGACTCATGAATGGGAAATTCGCGAGAGCGGATCCGTGAACGTGCAAGAGCGCGCGACATCGCGCGATCCGCGCGTGTGTGCCGGCATCGCGACGCGTGGCCGGCCCGCCGAGCTGGCGAACATCGTCGCCTGCCTGCGTGCGCAAACGCTTCGGCCGACGACGATCATCGTCGCGTGTACGGGGCCGGACGACATCGGCGCACTTGCCGAAGCCGACGATCTGTCCGTCGTGTTCGTCGAGCCTGGCTTGACGCGTCAACGCAATGCGATCCTCGACAGGATGCCGTCCGGTACGGACTATGTCGCGTTCTTCGATGACGATTTCGTTCCGCAAGCGGACTGGCTGTGCGTGGTTGCGGATGCATTCGAGCGCGATCCGATGCTCGCCTGCGTGACGGGGCACGTCGTTGCAGACGGCATCCTCGGCCCCGGGCTCACGATCGACGACGCGAAGCGGGCGCTGGCCGCCGTACGGGGCAACACGCAGAGGTGGACCAAGGACGGCTACAGCCCTTACGGCTGCAACATGGCATTCCGTGCGTCGGCAGTCGCCGCGTTGCGTTTCGACGAGCGGCTCGTGCTGTACGGCTGGCTGGAGGATCTCGACTTTGGTGCCCGGGTTGCCCAGCGCCATGGCCGGCTCGTGAAACTCGGCAGTGCCGTGGGCGTGCATCTCGGCGTGAAGCGCGGCCGGGTGTCCGGACGACGGCTTGGTTACTCGCAAGTGATGAACCCGGTCTACATGATGGCCAAGGGGACGCTGTCGCCTAACGAGGCGTGCCTCCAGATCGTGCGCAACTTCGCGGCCAACATCGCGAAATCGATCGCGCCGGAAGCCTATATCGATCGACGCGGCCGGCTGGCCGGAAACCTGATCGCGTTCGTCGACGTGTTGCGCGGACGCCGGACACCGGAACGTGCGGCACAGCTATGAGCGATGGAACGACATCGGACGTCGGCACGCGCACGTGGGCGTCGGCATCGCTGCTTCGACGTGGCAAACCTTTAATATTTGTTACGGTATGCGAATCATAATGGACTTGGAAGGTATAGTGAAAGCGTATCGTCACCTGAACGCGACGGCAGATATCCGCTGCAAACGTCGGTTTCGCCGCAGTGATTGCGCAGAGCGAAGCTGCCGCTCGCATGCCTTTTCGTCATCGTGCCGCGCGTTTTCGCGCGGCAACGTCCAGCGAGCCTGGAACAAGTCCTGCGACTCAACAATGCTTCCCGATCATCCCACCATGCAGAATCGCATTCGCCACGGGGCGCCTGGCGCCGACGAAATGCCGCATGCGCCGCGCGTCGCGCTCGTCAACGTGAAGTACAGCCCGAATCTCGGCGACGGCATGCTGTCCGAGTGCCTCGAAGCGGAACTCGCGGCGGCGTTGCCGGGCATCGAGATTCGCGTGATCGATCTCGCGGGCCGAACCGACTACGCATGCGGGGCCACCTCCCGAAAGTCGGTGTTGACGCTGATGCATCACAGCCCGCGTGTCGTGCGTCATGCGATCGTGCATTCGGTGCTCGGGTACAAGCTGCATACGGAACTGCGTCCGCGCTGGCGTTCGGCGTTGCGCGGCGTCGACGCCGTGATCGTCGGCGGCGGCAATCTGCTGAGCGATGCGGATCTGAATTTCCCGATGAAGCTCGATGCGGCGATGGCGGAGGTTCGCGATCTGGGTTTGCCGGCCGCCGTGTTCGGCGTAGGCGTATCCGGTGACTGGACGCCGCGCGGCGAACTGCTGTTCCGGCGCGCGCTCGGTGGGGTTGCGCTGTTTCATGCGTCGGTCCGGGAGCGACGCTCGGCGGAGATCTGGCGGGCGCGCCTGTGCGGTGCGGGGATCCGCGCCGCGCAGGTCGTGCACGATCCCGGTCACCTGGTGTCGCGGCATGTCGCGCGATCCCGGACGCAGGACAACGCAGTCACCACGATCGGGCTGGGCATTACGCATCCGATCGCGCTCAAGTACCACGGTGGCAGCGTTCGCGTGTCGGCGGCCGCGCAAGCCGAATGGTATCGCGCACTCGTGCGCGCCGGCAGCGCGTACGGCTGGCATTTCGTCGTGTTCGCGAATGGCAGTCCTGAAGACGAGGCGTATATCGGCGAGCTGCGACCGATGCTCGCGGAGGCTGCCGGGCCCGGCCGGATCACTTTTGCGCCCCGAGCCGCGACGCCGGCCGACCTCGCTCGACTGATTTCGTCGTTCGACTTGCTGATGGCTCACCGGCTTCACGCGAACATCGCCGCATTCTCGTATGCGGTCCCGCAGATCGGGTTTGCGTGGGACGTCAAGCTCGAGTCGTTTCTGTCAGGCGTCGGGCGCGGGCACTGCCTGTGTACGGTCGGCGTCGATTCGATCGACACCGTCGTCGAGCTTGCTGCCCGGCAACTCGGTGAAGGCATCGACGCGCAGGTGCATCGCACCGTGCTCGACGACGCGTGCGCGCACGTGGCGGATCTTGCCGCCGCGCTCAGGCGCGCGGTGGCCGGATCGCGGCAGCCGGCCGGCGTCGCCCGGGTGGCGGGAGAGTCGCTCGTATGAATACAGTTCTGCCGGAACGGCTGGTGATCATCAACGACGTATCGGTCGCCAATGGCGGCGCGACGGCGCTGGCGTTACTCGAACTGCGTCTGATGCGGGCGCGTGGCGTCGAGGTGACGTACGTCACCGGCGATGACGGCGCCAATCCGGAATTCGACGCGCTCGGTATCGAGGTCGTCTGCCTGCGAGGCATCCGGTTGCTGCAGGCGGGGGCGGCCGCGCTGGGGCGTGGCGTGTACAACCCGGACACGGTTCGAACGCTCAATGCGTGGATCGCGCGTCACGACACGCCGGGCACGGTTTATCACGTGCACGGCTGGAGCCAGATCCTGTCGCCGTCCTTGTTCGCGGCGCTGCGTCGCGTACGCGAGCGGACCGTGATTACGGCGCACGATTTCTTCCTCGTGTGCCCGAACGGGGCATTTGCCGACTACCGCGCCGGTACCGTCTGTACACGTGTGCCGCTCGGCGCGGCGTGCGTGACACGCGATTGCGACAAGCGGCACTACGCACACAAGGTCTGGCGCACGGTCCGGCAGGCCGTTCAATCGCATACGCTTCACTTCGATGCCGCCGGGCCTCACGTCCTGATGATTCACCACTCCATGCGCGAACCGCTCGAGCGTGGCGGCATTCCGGTCGCCTGCCTGCAAACCGTGCCGAACCCCGTGACGCCGTGGAGCGCCGCGCGCATCGCCGCGGAACACAACGACACGTTCGTGTTCGTCGGTCGGCTGGCGTCGGAGAAGGGGCCGGACCTTGCCGCGCGCGCGGCACGACGCGCGGGTGCACGGCTCGTCATCATCGGCGACGGGCCGATGATGCCCGCATTGCGCGCCGCGCATCCGGAAGTGACGTTCTGCGGTCATCTCGCGCCGAGCGAGGTGGCGCGAAGGGTGCAATCCGCACGCGCGCTGCTGATGCCGTCGCGCTATCCGGAGCCGTACGGCCTCGTGGCCGCGGAAGCGATGTGGAGCGGGTTGCCGGTCGTTGTCGCGCAGTCCGCGCTGCTGGCGGGCGACATCGTGGCGTGCGGAGCCGGCGACGCGTGCGATCCCGCCGACGAGGCGGCATTCGCCGGTGCGATTGCCCGCATTGCGCACGATGACGATGCGACGCGCAGGATGAGCATCGCCGCGTACGCGGCGACTCGCCACATGGGTCTGTCACCGGATGCATGGGTCGAACGTCTGCTCGAGGTCTTCGCGGCTTGCACGGCGCTGGAACCGCAGCCGGCCTAGTTCATGGTCATCCGGCGGAGCGCACGGCGGCCGCGGGCAAGGGGGCGGTCAGTGTTCTTTCGGTCGCGCGCAGCGGTTCGATCGGCCAGTTTCGTCGAGCGCATAGAGCCGCACCCATTTGACGGCGAGCGTCGACGGGTTGGGCGTCTGGTCGATTGGATAGCCGGAGCCCAGCGCGAGATTGACGAGCGGATAGAGCGGTGTGTCGAGTTCGGCTGGCGTCGGTTGTTCCCAGACGGGGCGACGATCGAGGTAGTACGTGATCTTGTCCGGCAGCACGCGGACACCGTAGTCGTGGTACCGGTTGACGAGCGAGTCGGCTGGAACGGGGCTGCGATGCGTGATGTGGCGCGATCGATTCTGGTTCGCGCCGCGATACCACACGTGAAGCGATGACGAATACCGATCGGTTGCGTGCCCGTAGTATTCGACGACATCGATTTCCACGCGCGGCGCCGGGTCGGCGACGGGTTTGAGGCTCATCAACCAGAAGGCCGGCCATGTGCCTGGGCCGGGCGGCATCTTCACGCGTGCTTCGAAATATCCGTAGCGTACGCCGCGGCCATTGCCGGACGCGTCTGCCGCGGCGATCAGACCGGAATGCCACCGACCCTGCGGCGTGCGGCTCGCCGTGATGTGCAATTCGCCGTCGACCACGCTGAACGGCCCTTCGGGCCCCGGATCGGAGAATGCGGCATCGCCGAAGTCGCCATTCCACGGTGTGTGCGCGATCCATTGCGCGTCACCCAGGATGCGTGGCGAGACGTGGAATGCGCTGAAATTCTCGTTGAATACCGGCACGAACTCGCAAAGATCGAGCGCAGCGGATTCTGCGCCGGTGGCCGGGACAACCGTTGTCGCGGCCAGGAGGGCGACGATGGCGGGAAGGATCGGTGAGGACATGTGATGGGAGCGTCCTGGCAATGGATGAGGTGGGTGTCCCGAAGGGGATGCGCCGTGCTGTGTTCGGCCAGCGTCAGGGTGGGATGATGCGCGATTGTGTGCAAGGTCGCAACATATGATTCGTATACCTAAACATCTATTCGATCGAATACTCGCGAGGGATGGCGGCGCGGATGTCCCGTTCGTCACGTGCGCGTTACGGCGTGTCGTTACGTAACGGACGGTGCTGCTGGTGGAACGCAAACGTTTTTCCGGCGGAGCGGGTTTCGTTCAGATATTTTTTGTGACAGATGAAAGTCATTGGTTTATCGACGTTTTTATGCGGCACTGCAACTGAACGCGGGACGATGGCACGAATCATGCGTTGAACGACACGTGCCGCGTAAATTGATGCCGTAAATTCAGCCCCGTCGTGAACCGCAAACGCCGCTCGAGATCCTGGTTCGAAAGCGCACAGGGCGAGTTCGAGACTCCCATTGGTGGCCTGTACCGTATGACGCGTATGTGTCGGGACGTTGCGCTCCGTCTTCGGGATCGGGTGCCCGAGATAGAACATGCGGTCACGGAAATACCGCATCGCTTGTGCGCGGCTGAAAGACGGCAAATTGACTTAATCTCGGAATGCGTCAAATGAAGAGTTCTACGATTCGCGAGCTTCAAAAGCAGCTCGGTCACCTGAATCTGATTGTCGAAGAAGCCAGGCAGAAGGAGAAGAAAGTCAAACTCGAGGAGATTGCCGAGCACGTCAAGCTGTTCGGCATCACGGAAATCGAGTTGTTGCGGGCGGCGGGTTTCGTCAAGGCCAATCGACAGAAGACATCGGCCAAATACTACGATCCGGACACCGGTCGATCATGGTCCGGAAAAGGTGCGCGCCCCAAGTGGCTTGCCGACAAGAACCTGGATGACTATCTGATTCGGGAAACACCGCAGCCATGGTGGCCGGAGAAGCAGGCTTGTTGAGGGGTTCGCGTGAATCCGACACGAGTGCGTCGCGAAGGTGGGTACACGTCGGCGCATATCGTTGCGCCAGATACTCGTCGATCCATGATCGCGACAGGCACGTCAGCCTGCCATTCCGCCGGACCGCGGACCCGGCGATCCTGGTGTTGCTTGACGACCGGAATTTCAGCCCATGCAGAATCCAGAAATTGACGCCGTAGATCTCGTCGATACGGGACCTGCGAAGAAGGCGCGATATCGCGCCCCGGCGCTCGAAAAAGGCCTCGACATCCTCGAGCTGCTCATCGATCGCCAGTACGGCATGGCGCAGGCGGACATCTGTCGCGCGCTGAAGCGCAGTCGAAGCGAGCTGTACCGGATGATGCAGGTGCTCGAGGAACGCGGTTACATCTACCGGGTGGATCGCTACGACCGGTACGCGTTGACCATGAAGCTCTACTTTCTCGGGCAGCATCATGCGCCGACGCGATCGCTGGGCGCGCTCGTCACGCCGTTGCTGCAACAGTTTGCATTGCAGACTGTCCAGTCGTGTTACCTGACGGTATTCGACGGCGACACGATGATCGTCATCGCAACGGCCGGCGCCGAAACGGAATGGAACATTGCGGTGCGTGTCGGGACGCGCGTTTCGTTGCACGGCAGCGCCGCGGGCGAGATGTACCAGGCATTTCAGGACGACGACGTGCGGACGCGGTTGTCGCGGGCCGACGGACACGATGTCGAATCGCGGAATCCACCGCATGGAGACGAAGCGTTACCCTCCCGCCTCGTTGATGGCTATCTCTGCCGCCCCAACGAACGCATTCCTGGCATCACGGATGTCGCGACGCCGATCGTCGACAAGTCGGGTTCGGCCATCGCGATCCTCGCTTGCCCGTACCTTGAGCAGTCGGGAGAAGCGGGCGCATTGTCGATCAGGCAGATCGGCGCGGCGTTGTATGAAACGGCCCAGCGAATCTCCGCGACGGTCGATCAACGGTTCATGCAATCGGCGGTCGACATGCCCGCGCGTGGTACGGCACGCCCGTAGGGCGGCGCGAGGATTCCACGAACTTTGCTTGGATACGTCCGTTGCCTGGCGGTGGTGCCCGGACGGAGGATTATCAGGGGCTGGAGCGGAAATCCTTGCGGGTACGGGCTTGCGGTGCAGGTGTGATCCAAAAATAAACGAAATGTGATCGTTGTTTCCGGGATGTGCCTACATCCGGTGAACTCCACCTCATCCCAATTCGACAATGGGTTTCGAGAGGTTGGTGGTCGAAGCCGCGTCAAACCATCGCGCGAGGAACACCAATGTGCGCATCGGGAAGAGGCGGTCCCGGTACTTGACGACACGAAGCCGGGTTCGACGCAACGCTCGTCGTCTTTCTCGCAGCCGGACACGACCAAAGTGATCCGGTACGGATGGGACCGCCAGCCAGCACGGGTTTTTAGTCTCCCGTCACCGGTCGTACTCGAAGGACTCGGTAAAGAGCGTGTCGACCGGATCGGACCAGCTCAAATTCACGAACGAGAAGTCCGTGCTGCCCGTCCAGCCGGCCACCGATGGGAACGCGACGCCCTGGTCGCCCGGTACGTTGAGCGTTACCGCGGCGCCGGGCTGGACCGGCAACGCCGATGCTGAACCATTGACGAACGTCGCCGCCGTCTGCCCGGCTGCGGTTGCGCGAATCTGCACGTTGCCGCGCTTGACGAACGGCAGTCCGGTTTTCGACGTCCAGGCCAGCGGGAAGGTCGTCCCACCCGCGAACGTGCCGGCAGTGCCCGGCGTCAGCTTGTCACGCGTGGACTGCGCCAGATCGTGCCACGCGTATTGGCGCAACGCGTCGGGAAGCGGCGACGGCGTACGCAACCGGACCGTATAGTGTTTGGTCGGCGTCGATGTGTTGCCGTTCTGATAAACGTCGATCGTATAGGCGCTGAAGGGCTTGATGTCGGACAGCTCGGTGGCATTCAATTGCGGTTTCGCCCACGCGGTATTGTTGCGCGGTGCGTCGCCCGGCCACGTGAACAGGCTTTGGCTGGCCGGATCCTGCGCGACGCCGGCCAGGCGGAAATTATTGCGGCACTGCGCATTCTTGGCCAGCGTGGCAAGTTGCGCCGGTGTCTGCCCGCTCGCGATCTGTGCGCGGATGTTCAAGGTGTCGCAGGTGCCGCTCGACGGTTGCAGGAACACGCCGTTGCGCAAGCCGGGGCCGTTGACGATCGCGAAGTCCACGGCGGTACCGGTCGCATCGACAGTGCCCACCTGCAGGTTGAGAGAATCGACGAATGCGTTGGTCCCCGTCGACGGGTTGGCCGGATTCAGCCAGTCCCATTTCTGCGCGTTCGCGTTTACCTTGCTTAGTACTGCACGCTGATTGCCAACCACGCGCCAGCCGTTGTCGCCGCTCGCGAGACTACCCGCCCGCACCGCGAGTTGCACATGCTGCTGCATGCCGTCGCGAATGCCGTCGCTGCGCGTCCATGCGACCTTGACCCACATTGTGTCACTGGCCACGACGCGGATGACCTCGGGCAAGCCGAAGCTGGCGTTGTTCATTGCGTCGTCGGCCACGATACCCGGCGTTCCGCCGGCCGGTGCACCGAACTCCTGAGCGGCCGACATCCCGTTGTTGAGATATGCGGCCGGCACGCCGGAATTCAGCGCACCCGACGCGACGTCGTCCACGAAGATCCGGCCGCACGCCGCTACGCTGCCGCCCTCGCGCGCGGCGCCGGTCGAACCGGCGAAGCACTGGTTAAGTGCGCTCTGCAATGCTGCCAGATCGTCGGCGCTCGGCAGATTCGACACGACCGCGCCGTTGATGGTCGCGGCGGCCGGCAGGCTCGCCTTGTCGCTGGCCTGCGGCGCGACACCAGGTGCGAGCTGAAGCTGTACCGGCGTATCGCTGGATACGCCCGCCACCGAGCTGATCTGGACGCTGCCATCCGGCAGCACGTTGACCTTTACCTGGTCGAGCAGCCGATCGAGGCCCGGTGCGCCGGCGGTCAGCGGGCCGGAAATCAGGTCGACACCCGTGTTGCCGGTCGCGGCCAGAAGGTCCGACAGTGCAGACGAATAAGCCTGCACTGTGCTCGCAATCGCCTGGGCGGTGACCTTGCTCTGCAGCAAGCCGGTGTCGGCCAGCAGCCTGGTCGGGTTGTCGCCGATGATCGTGGCGGCGATCGCGTTCGTGATCGGCGTGATGTTGATTGTCTGCGTGCCGGCCTTCGCGCTGAGCGCGATCAGTGTGGCCTGTGAATCTGCGACGTTGCCGTACGCGGACAACGCGAACGGTGCGCTCAAGCCGGTCACCGTGCAATGAAACGCGCCGGTCGACGCATCGGCAGGGCAGTCTACCGATTTGCCGGTGGCGTCGAACAGTTTTACGGTAGAACCCTGCATCGCCGCGCCGGCGGCCGCGACCCCGCTGACCGTCTGTGCTGCTGGTTCGGCGGGCGACGAGGACGAACTGCTGCCGCCGCCGCAAGCCGACAGGACGAGCACTGCGATACCGGATACGACAGGTGTGAGCTTCATTGTGTTTTCCCCGAGAGCCTGCTGGTTGATGCGTGTCATATGCGCTGCTCATGCACGCTGAATGGCCAGGATTCTCGCAAAGCCGTTTTTTTTGATCATCATTCAGGTGGATGAAAATCGGGAAATAACATGACACTGCGTAAAAATATCCTGTGTTAGCCTGAAAACATTCGGTACTCAAAACAATATCGTCAGACAAAATTCGCATACGAAGACTGCGAAGCGACGGGGGGAGCATGCAGCGTGACCAACTCATCGGGGACCTCTACGAGGCCGCACTGCATCCAACTGGTTTTCTCGAAGTCTTTCACCGGGTATCCGAATGCCTCGGCGCAAATGTATTTCACATGTTCAGTTGGGACGCCGCACGTAATGCACCGAAATTCTCGATCTATTCGCCGCGTGCGGAATTCGACGAGGTCGTCGCGCTCTACGACCAGTATTACGGGGCGCTCGATCCGCGCCGAGGTTTCGTTGAGAATGCACCGCTAGGCGAGTTCGTTTGCTGCCAGGATCACCTGACCGAGCGCGATGTCGAACGCAGCGAATTCTTCCAGGATTATCAGATTCCATCGGGTATTCGCTATCTGATGGGGATTCGCTTCGCGCGCCCCAATAGCGACAACATTTTGCTCGGGCTGCTGCGCGCGCACGGCCGCCCGCCCTATTCGCCCGAAGAGCGCGCGACGCTGAGCGGCATGGCCGGGCATCTGCAACGCTCAATCAATCTCTGGCAGGACGCCAAGGTACTGCATCACGACGCGGCGCTCGGTACCGAACTCATGGAGGAACTGGGGCTGTCCGTCTTCGCGCTGGACCGGCATGCACGCATCGTGTTCGTCAACAGGGCGGCCGAAGCGATGCTACGCGCGACCACATGCATCAAGCTCGAGAACGGTCATCTCGGCGCGGTAAGTGCGCGTCAGAATGATGCGCTCAAGGGGGCGCTGGCGCGTGTCGCGAAAACCCGAGTAAGCGAGAGCCTAGCCCTGTCCAGCACCGTGAACGCCGCGCACGACATCTTTCTGAGCATCGCTACCGTGTCGGGACACTGGGGGCATGCCGTCCTCGGCGACGCGACGCTGCTGGTCACAGCCAGGCAGCGCAGCGGGGCACCGCTCGTCGCCGCGCAACAGCTACGGCAGGCGTTCGGCTTGTCGAGTGCGGAAGCCGTCGTCGCAGAAGCGTTGATTAGTGGCAAGACACCGGACGAATGCGCGGTCAGCGCCGGCGTGTCACTCGCGACCATTCGCTCCCAGTTACGCGCGATCTATGAGAAGACGCATTCCCGGAATCAAGCCGAGGCGGTGGGACGGATGCTCTGGGTGCTACCTCAGCATTCGCGCGGTGGTTGATGCTTCAAACCGCTCGCTAAGTGGGGTTGGGGAGGGCAGGACGAATGATTTCCGTGCGCGTGTCACGCGGCGTCGTGGATGTGATCGCCATCGACCGTGACAGGATCTGTTTCGCCGGGGTGGCACCAAGGCGGCATGCAGCGTGGATGCCGGCCGGAAATTCATGCACTAGCGCCGTCGCTCGGCGCATCTGGCGTCTGCTTTTTAGTGTCGATTTTGTGTTCAGGCGGGATAACGCGAATTGTGTTTTTGGGGACGGGGCGGAAAGCCTTGCAGGTATTGGCTCACAGCCCGGGCGTGATCCAAAATTAAACGAAATGTGATCACTCCCCGCCGCAAAATTTTGCACAATGACGGCAGCGCGGCTTTCCGCCGCGATTCGACCCGGGCGCCCGATCGCCCGCCGACAACCGTTAACCGTTATCGAACCCGGCTTCGACGTGCCGCCGCCCACCGCCATGGACCAACCGAAACGCATCCTGATCGTCGAGGACGACGCCGACATCGCCGACGTGCTGAGCCTGCACCTGCGCGACGAGCGCTATGAAGTCGTGCACAGCGCGGACGGCGCCGAAGGGTTGCGCCTGCTCGAACAGGGCGGCTGGGATGCACTGATCCTCGACCTGATGCTGCCGGGTGTCGACGGCCTCGAAATCTGCCGGCGCGCCCGCGCGATGACGCGCTACACGCCGATCATCATCACGAGCGCGCGCTCGAGCGAGGTACACCGGATCCTCGGTCTCGAACTCGGCGCCGACGACTACCTGGCGAAGCCGTTCTCGGTGCTCGAACTCGTCGCGCGCGTGAAGGCGCTGCTGCGGCGCGTCGATGCGCTCGCACGCGATTCGCGGATCGACGCGGGCACGCTCGACGTCGAGGGGCTTGCGATCGATCCGATCGCGCGCGAGGCAAGCGTCGACGGCGCGCGCATCGACCTCACGCCGCGCGAATTCGACCTGCTGTATTTCTTCGCGCGGCACCCGGGCAAGGTGTTCTCGCGGATGGATCTGCTCAATGCGGTGTGGGGCTACCAGCACGAAGGCTACGAGCACACGGTCAACACCCACATCAACCGGCTGCGCGCGAAGATCGAGGTCGATCCGGCCGAGCCCGTACGGATCCTCACCGTATGGGGACGCGGCTACAAGCTCGCCGCGCCGGGCCAGCGGGACGCATGATGAAGCTCACGCTCACCCAGCGGCTGTCGCTCGTGTTCTCGATCCTGTTGCTCGCGTGCTCCGGCGCGTCCGCCTGGCTGCAGATCCGCGCGAACGACATGCGTGAAAAGGAAGTCGTGCAGGCGTTGTCGCGCGACCTGGCCGCCAACATCGCCAACAGCGCGCCGCTGATGGACGCGTCCGGGCTGCGCCCGGACGCCGTGCGCACGCTGTTCAGCCAGCTGATGGGCGTGAACCCGAGCGTCGAGGTGTACCTGCTCGACAACGCCGGTCGCATCAAGGGCGACGATGCGCCGCCCGGCCACGTGAAGCGCGACCGCATCGACCTCGCGCCCGTGCAGCAATTCATCGCGGGCCGGCCGCTGCCGATCCTCGGCGACGACCCGCGCAGCCCGGACGCGCGCAAGGTGTTCAGCGCCGCGCCGCTGCAGCGCGCGGGGCAGCCGCCGTCGGGCTACATCTACGTGGTGCTGCTCGGCGAGGCGCACGACCGGCTCGCCGCACGCGTCGATGCCGGCAACGTACTGCGCACGACGCTGTGGTCGATGGCGCTCGTCGCGCTGCTCGGCCTGCTCGCGGGCCTTACCGCGTTCAGTTTCATCACGCGCCCGCTGCGCCGGCTGACCGACGCGATGCGCGGTTTCGACGCGAACGGCGCGCCCGACACGCAGCCGCCGGTGCCGCGCTCGCCAGGCCCGCGCGGCGACGACATCGTGGTGCTCGAATCCGCGTTCGCGCAGATGGCCGAGCGGATCGGCGACCAGTGGCGCGCGCTGACGCGCCAGGATCAGCAGCGGCGCGAACTGATCACGAACATCTCGCACGACCTGCGCACGCCGCTGACCTCGCTGCACGGCTACCTGGAAACGCTGTCGCTGAAGGCCGATACGCTCGCCGAACCCGAGCGGCGGCGCTACCTGTCGATCGCGCTTGCGCAGAGCGCGAAGGTCGGCCGGCTCGCGCAGGCGCTGTTCGAGCTCGCGCGGCTCGAATCGGGCGGCGTGCAGGCCGAGCGCGAACCGTTTTCGCTCGTCGATCTCGTGCAGGACGTGTTCCAGAAATTCGAGCTGACCGCGCAGGCGCGCGGTGTCGCGCTGCATGCACGGATTCCGCCGCGCGTGCCGGTCGTGTCGGCCGATCTCGCGATGATCGAGCGCGTGCTGACCAACCTGCTCGACAACGCGCTGCGGCACACGCCTTCGCACGGCGAGGTCGAGGTGGCGCTGGAGCCGCAGGGTGACCGCGTGGTCGTGACGGTAGCCGATACCGGCGAAGGGATTCCGGCCGCGCGGCGCGACGGGCTGTTCCAGCGGCCGCAGCGGCCGATGAGCGGCGGCACGGTGACGAGCGGCGGTCTCGGCCTGCTGATCGTGCACCGGATGCTCGCGCTCAACGGCAGCGGCATCCGGCTCGTCGATCGGGCCGGGCGCGGCGCGGTGTTCGAGTTTGCGCTGCCGGTCGCGTCGCCGGTGGCCGGCGACGCACGCTGACCGCCGTCGGCGGTGGCATCCGCCGCGCTTATCCGCCGCGCTTGCGCCGCACGTCGCTCGGCGTCGTGCCGGTCCAGCGCTTGAACGCGTGGCGGAAGCCGACGGCATCGCTGAAGCCGAGCGTCAGCGCGATGTCCTCGGTGCTGAGCGTGGTCGTGCTGAGGTAATCGATCGCGAGCGCCTTGCGCACGCTCGTCAGCAGTTCGCTGTACGACGTGCCTTCGGCTTCGAGCTTGCGGCGCAGCGTGCGCGACGTGATGCACAGGCTGTCAGCGATCGCATCGATGTCGGGAAACTGGCCGGGCGTGCGCGTGAGTTCCTGGTACACGCGCCGCGTGACGCCGGCCTGGCTGCGCAACTCCTCGAGCAGGCTCGCGCAGTGCGACGACACCTGCGCGGCGGTAATCGGGTTCGCGAGCTGCGGCGCGCGCGTGAGCCACGCGGCCGGATAGCTGAGCACATGATGCGGCTGGTCGAACGCGATCGGGCATTCGAGCGCGTCGGCCAGCGCTGCCGCGTGCGGCGGCTCAGGCTGCGCGAACTGCGCGCGCGCCGGTACGCACCACGCGCCCATCACGTCCTTGATGATCGTCACGTGCAGCGCGAACTGCATGTCCATCAGGAAACGGTACAGCGGTTCGTCGAGATCGGGCAACCCGACTTCGTGCTGGTCTGGAAACAGCCACGAAGCGGTGTCGCCCTGTTCGACCCAGCGGATCGCGAGCATGCCGTTTGCGAGCCGGTGATACTTGACGGCCGAATCGAACGCGTGCGCGAGCGATTCCGAGCACAGCATCGCGTAGCCGTACATTCCGTAGCTCGACGCGTGCAGCCGGCGGCCGACGCGCACGCCGAGATCGGTGCCGTCGTACCGGCCGATAGCCTGGCGCGCGGCTGTCAGGAACTGCAGCGGCGACGTGAGCGTGAACGGATCCGCGACGTCGGCCGGCGTGAGGCCGGTGCCGTCGAGCACCGTGACCGGGTCGAGGCCCACCTGCGCCGCGACGTCGAGTAGCACGGCCAGCTTGGCCGGCGTGAAGCGCTGCTCGCGCAACGCGTGGGTGGGGGCGGCGTCCGGCAGGCGGGCTGCGCGGGCGGCCGTCGGGTTCAAGAGCGCACTGCGCGGCATGACGGGATCCTGCGTCCGATTCGATATCGTTTACGGCACGCAATTCTGCGCGGGAACGGTCCCGTGCGCTACAGGGTTCACCCTGATGCGCGCGCCGGTGCTACCCGGCGCGCCCGGCCCCGTCCTGCGTCAACCGGCCTGGAACACGCCGGCCTGCCACGCGAACGGTTTGGCGAGCCGGTTCCACGTGTTGATCTGCGCGACGATCAGCGTGAGCGTCGCCAGTTCGTCGCGATCGAAGTGCTCGCGCGTCGCGGCGACGAGCGCGTCGTCGATCGTGTTCTCGCTGATCAGCGTGAGCGCTTCGGCCCAGCGCAGTGCGGCCTGTTCCTTCGGGCTGTACAGGTCGGGAGTCTCGTGCCACACGGGCAGCAGGTTGTAACGCAGCGGATCTTCGCCTGCGTGGATGCCTTCCTTGATGTGACGGTCGAGACAATACGCGCAGCCGTTCAGTTGCGACACGCGTGCACGCACCAGTTCGACGAGCTTGAAGTCGTGTCCGGTGTGGTTCGCGTACTCCTCGACATTGAGCACGACGTCGAGCAGCCGGGCGGGAAGTTGTCCAAACGAGATACGTTCTGGCATGGCGACTGGCCTCTTGATGGAGCGGGATAAGATCATTGGTTGGATGTGTCGTGTCTCTTGCTCCGGCATCGCGCGTCGCCGCGATCGGCGGCAGGTGTGAAGTCATCCTGATCAAAAGGCTGCGGGATCGACCGGCCGGGCCAGGCTATGGCGTACGCGGAAGCCGTTGTGCGGATGCGTATGTGCCGGCTTCATCGGCGGCGTCGAGCGGTGCGTTCGGCCGTGGCGAACCGGAAGCGAAGCGATCGTATCAGGCGTGACCGGCGGAAGGAATCGCCCGATCCCGTATGTTGTCCATGCCGATATCGCGATAGTCGGACCGCCGGGCCGGTCAGCCCTGATCGTCGGGGCGCGCACGCAGGATCGCGTCGGCGAACTCGACGAATCCGCTGCCGCCGGGGCCTTGCGTGATCCATCGCGGCAGCACGGGCAACTGCTGCAGATAGTCGACCACGGTGCTCACGCCGGCCGTGTGCGTGAAATAGCCGAACATTGGCGCGTCGTTCGTGGAATCGCCGGAATATGCGACGCACGCCGGCGCTTCATCGGCGTCGACGCCGTAGGTGTCCGACAGCACGCGCAGCGACATCGACAGCTTGTCGTATCCGCCGACCCAGCCGATGATCCAAAGGTTGTTGATGGTCGCGTCCGCACCGGCCGCGACCAGCGCGTCGCGTATCCGGTCGTCCTGGCCGGAGCCGGTGCGTGCGTATGCGAGCGACGTCAGCCTGAAATCCTGGTCGTCCGCGTGGCGTGCGGCAGGTACGGCCTTCGCCACATGCTGCGCGATACGCCGGCGTGCGTCGCGCGCGCCGTCGAGCGCGTCGTCCGCATGCCAGTATCGGCGTTCGGCGCCGTGCCCGTGCGGGCTGCGCCGGATGAAGAGTCCGCCGTTCTCCGCGATCACGCCGTCGACCGGCCACATGCGCGCCATCTGGTCGCACCAGCCGGCCGGCGCGGCAGTCACGGGAATCACGCGGATGCCGTGCGCCTGCAGCCGCTCGAGTGCCGCATAGGTTTGCGCGGCCAGGCGGCCGCGATGGGTCAGCGTCTCGTCCATGTCGGTCAGCAGGAATCGAACGGACGAGAAGGTGTCGGCGGGGGCCAGGGAAAGCGGCTGCATCTTCTCGACGAATGAATGACGATCGTCGATTATGAAGAAGGGCGGCGGGCCTTGCCATGCCGCTTGATGCTTTGCAATCCGCGCCGTGGAATATGCGGCTGCCCGCCGTTGCAAATGAAGTTGTCTGGACAAGCGCGCCCGCCCGCGTGTCCGTTTCGATCATCTTTTCGGCCGCCCGGATCATTTGCAAAGCGCGTCGCGCGGGCGATAGTCGCCGATCAGGCGACGGCCCGCGTCCTTCCGGCGTGCAGGCCGCCGTGCGAACGGTGTGCTACGGGCGCACCGTCCCCCGAGCCTAGGAGCGAGACATGACGAAGAGACACTGGACCGGGTCGTATGGCTCGATCCCCGCCGAGATCGATGCCGATCGCCATCCATCCGTAAGCGCGCTGCTGGACGACGCGATGCGCCGCTTCGCCGATCGTCCGGCGTTCCATGCGTACGGACGCACGCTCACCTATGCCGATGTCGACCGCCTGTCGACCGCGCTGGCCGCGTATCTGCAGCAGGTCGTCGGCGTGCGCAAGGGCGATCGCGTGGCCGTGATGCTGCCCAACGTGCTCGCGTTTCCGGTCGTGTTCGTCGCCGTCGCGAAGATCGGCGCCATCCAGGTCAACGTCAACCCGCACTACACCGCGCGCGAGCTCGAGCATCAGCTCAACGACGCGGGCGTCGAGGTGGCTGTCGTCTGCGGCGGCTCGATGGGCACGTTCGCCGAGGTGGTTGGCGGCACGCGCGTGCGCACCGTGCTGAGCGTGGGGCGCGGCGATCTCGGCGTCGTCGATGCGCCGGCCGGCATGTGCGACGCACTGCCGCCCGGCTCGATCCCGCTCGCGGACGCGCTTGCCGCGGGCGAATCGCTCGTGTGCGAGCCGGTTGCGCTCGGCGGCGCGGACCTGCTGCTGCTGCAATACACGGGTGGCACGACCGGCCTGTCGAAGGGCGCGGCGCTGTCGCACCGCAACCTCGTCGCGAACATCGAACAGTTCGCGGCGATCGTGCCGGCGGCTCGCGAGCCGGGCGAGGAGGTCGTCGTCACGGCGATCCCGCTGTATCACATCTTCGCGCTGACGGTGAACTTCCTGTCCTACTTCGCGATCGGCGCGCAGAACTGGCTCGTCGCGAACCCGCGCGACATGGACGGGTTCATCGACGTGCTGAAGGCGGCGCGGCCGACGGTGTTCGTCGGCGTGAACACGCTGTACGCGGGGCTCGCCGGCCATCCGCGCCTGAAGGAAGTCGACTGGTCGCGGCTGAAGCTGTCGGCCGGCGGCGGTGCGGCGGTGATCGACGTGATCTCGTCGCGCTGGAAGGCCGTGACGGGCAATTTCATCCGCGAGGGCTACGGACTGTCGGAAACGTCGCCGGTCGTATCGTTCAACCCGCAGTCGATCGACGCGTTCACGGGCACCACGGGCCTGCCACTGCCGTCGACCGACGTGAAGCTGCTCGACGACCAGGATCGCGAGGTGGCGATCGGCGAAGCGGGCGAGATCTGCGTGAAGGGGCCGCAGGTGATGGGCGGCTACTGGCAGAAGCCGGACGCGAACGCGGCCGCGTTCACGGCGGACGGTTATTTCCGTACCGGCGACGTCGGCGTGTTCGACGCGGCCGGCTTCCTGCGGATCGTCGACCGCAAGAAGGACATGATCATCGTGTCGGGTTTCAACGTGTATCCGAACGAGGTGGAAGCCGTCGCGACCGCGCTGCCGGGCGTCGCCGAATGCGCGTGCATCGGCGTGCCGGATCCGCGCACGGGCGAGGCCGTCAAGCTGTTCGTGGTGCTTGCGCCGGATGCCGACGTGAACGAGGCGCAACTCGTCGAGCATTGCCGCGCGAGCCTGGCGGCGTACAAGGTGCCGAAGATCGTCCGCTTCGTCGACCGGCTGCCGAAGTCGACGGTCGGCAAGATCCTGCGGCGGGAACTGAGCCGCACCGACTGATGGCACCGACGTTCCGCGCGGCCGCGGGTGCGGCCCGGCATGCCGAAGGCCCCGAACGTGCCGAAAGGGCCGCGCGGGCCGCTCAAGTACAATGCGAGCGGTTCGACCGACGGGGACGTGATGACCGGTTCAGACACACTTGCCGCCCGGGCAGGGCATGCGCCGCCGTCGCCGAGCGCGACGGTGCCGATCTCGCTCGTCAACGGTTTTCTCGCGAGTGCGGGCGCGCAGCGCGATGTGGTCGAACGCTATCTGCGCGGCGCCGGCATCCCGATCGAGTTGCTCGGCGAGCCGCATGCACGCGTGACGGAGGAGCAGTTCTCGACGCTGTACCGCACGCTCGCGATCGATCTCGACGACGAGATGCCCGGCATCTTCTCGCGCCCGCTGCGAGGCGGCACGCTGAAGTACCTGTGCCTGAGCCTGCTCGATGCGCGCAACCTCGAAACGACGCTGCATCGTTTCGGGCAATTCTTCCATATCCTGCTCGACGACTTTTTCGTCGAAGCGAAGCGCGACGGTCTCGTCGCGCAGGTGCTGCTGCGCCCGAACGACGCGATCGGCCCGATCGGCGCGCTCGGCCAGGAGCTGATGCTCAAGCTCGTGCACGGCGTGTGTTCCTGGCTGATCGGGCAGAAGATCCCGCTGTTGCAGATCGAGTTTGCGTGCCCGCGGCCGCGCCATGCGGTCGAGCACCTGTATTTCTTTACCGGCTCGGTGAAGTTCGACTGCGAGCGCACGCTGATGCGCTTCAGCGCCGACTACCTCGACGCGCCGATCCGGCAGAGCAAGCGCAACCTGCGCAAGTTCCTCGCGCGCGCGCCGGGCGACTGGATCTTCGAATCGTTCAGCGAACAGCTCGTGTGCCATCGCGTGCGGCAGTACCTGTCGGCGGCGCTGCCCGACCTGCCCGTGATCGACCAGGCGGCCGAGCACCTGCATTGTTCGGTACGCACGCTGAGCCGGCACCTTGCAGCCGAAGGGACGACGTTCCAGGTACTGAAGGACGAGCTGCGGCGCGACATCGCGATCCAGCGGCTGACGGACACGCCCGACACGATCGCGGCGATCGGCGCCGATATCGGCTTCGATGACCCGAGCGCGTTTCATCGCGCGTTCCGGCACTGGACGGGGAGTACGCCGGGGACTTACCGGCGGCAGGTGTAGTACGCGGGGAGGCCGGTATTCGCGGCCCGTTCCCGTCTCCGGCGCGCGTCGGAAATTCCGTCGCGGGTCGCACGCTGATTTCGAAACATCCACATGATTCTGGTAACTTGACGCACCGGCCCGAGCGCTTTGCGATGGCCATCACCCATCTTTCATAATATGACATTACAGATTGGGATTCCTCTGGAGACAGCCACCGGCGAACGGCGCGTAGCGACCGTCCCCGAAGTGGTCGAGAAGCTGATCAAGCTGGGGTTTTCGGTCGCCGTCCAAAGCGGCGCCGGTGCCGGCGCGAACTTTGACGACGACGCGTACCGCGCGGCCGGCGCGAGCGTGGCCGCTACGGCGGCCGAGCTCTGGTCCGGCAGCGACATCGTGTTCAAGGTGCGCCCGCCGACCGGCGACGAAGTCGCGCTGATGCGCGAGGGCGGCACGCTGATCGGCTTCGTCTGGCCGGCGCAGAACCCTGAACTGATGGCGCAACTGGCCGCCAGGCGGGCCACCGTGCTGGCGATCGATTCGCTGCCGCGCACGCTGTCGCGCGCGCAGAAGATGGACGCGCTCACGTCGATGGCCAGCATCAGCGGCTATCGCGCGGTAATCGAGGCCGCGCACGCATTCGGGCGTTTCCTGAATGGCCAGGTCACGGCGGCCGGCAAGATTCCGCCGGCCAAGGTCTTCATCGCCGGTGCCGGCGTGGCCGGCCTCGCCGCGATCGGCACGGCCGCCAGCCTCGGCGCGATCGTGCGCGCCAACGACACGCGTGCGGAAGTGGCCGATCAGGTCAAGTCGCTGGGCGGCGAGTTCGTCAAGGTCGACTACGAGGAGGAAGGCTCGGGCGGCGGCGGCTATGCGAAGGTGATGAGCGAAGGCTTCCAGCAGGCGCAGCGCGCGATGTACGCGCAGCAGGCCAAGGATGCCGACATCATCATCACGACCGCGCTGATCCCCGGCAAGCCCGCGCCGAAGCTGATTACGGCCGAGATGGTGCAGTCGATGAAGCCCGGCAGCGTGATCGTCGACATGGCTGCCGAACAGGGCGGCAACTGCGAACTCACGGTGCCCGGCGAGGCCGTCGTGCGCCACGGCGTGACGATCGTCGGCTACACGGATCTCGCGTCGCGCCTGTCGCGGCAGTCGTCCACGCTGTATGCGACGAACCTGCTGCGCGTGGTCGAGGAGCTGTGCAAGGGCAAGGACGGCACGATCAACGTCGACTTCGACGACGACGCGATCCGCGGCCTCACCGTCATCAAGGAAGGCAACGTCACGTGGCCGCCGCCGCCGATCAAGCAGGCGGTCGTCGCGCCCAAGCCCCAGGCGGCGCCCGCAGCGGCCGCGCCCGCGAAGTCCAAGGGCCACGGCCACAGCGGCGAACCGATGTCGGCCAAGGCGCTCGCGATCGTGTTCGCGGTCGGCGCGCTGGCTTTCCTGTTCGTCGGCCAGTTCGCGCCGGCGAGCTTCCTGTCGCACTTCACGGTGTTCGTGCTCGCGTGCTTCGTCGGCTACATGGTGATCTGGAACGTCACGCCGTCGCTGCACACGCCGCTGATGAGCGTGACCAACGCGATCTCGTCGATCATCGCGATCGGCGCGCTCGTGCAGGTCGCGCCGCCCCTCGGTGAACTGGCCAACGCGGGCGATCGCCCGTCCGGGCTGATCCTCGGGCTGGCGGTGGGCGCGCTGACGCTCACGGCCGTCAACATGTTCGGCGGCTTCGCGGTCACGCGACGCATGCTGGCGATGTTCCGCAAATAAGGGGACGACAACCATGACTTCAAACCTGACTACCGTCTCCTATATCGGCGCCGCGATCCTGTTCATCCTCAGCCTCGGCGGGCTGGCCAACCCTGAAACGGCACGCCGCGGCAACCTGCTCGGCATGATCGGCATGCTGATCGCGGTGCTGGCCACCGTGGCCGGTCCGCGCGTGTCGGCCGCGGGCATTCCGTACGTGGTCGCTGCGCTGGTCGTCGGCGGCGCCGTCGGCCTGTACGCCGCGAAGAAGGTGCAGATGACGCAGATGCCGGAACTGGTCGCGCTGATGCACAGCCTGGTCGGTCTCGCAGCCTGCCTGGTCGGCTTCGCGAGCTACATCGACACGTCGCTGCAGCTCACGGGCGCCGAGAAGGCCATCCACGAAGTGGAGATCTACGTCGGCATCCTGATCGGCGCCATTACCTTCGCGGGCTCGATCATCGCGTTCGGCAAGCTGTCGGGCAAGATCGGCGGCAAGCCGCTGCTGCTGCCGGCGCGGCACTGGATGAACCTGGCCGCGCTGCTGATCGTGATCTACTTCGGCCGCGCGTTCCTGCACGCGGAAAGCATCCAGGACGGCATGCTGCCGCTCGTCGTGATGACGGTGATTTCGCTGCTGTTCGGCGTGCACATGGTGATGGCGATCGGCGGGGCGGACATGCCGGTCGTGGTGTCGATGCTCAACAGCTACTCGGGCTGGGCGGCGGCGGCCACCGGCTTCATGCTCGGCAACGACCTGCTGATCGTGATCGGCGCGCTGGTCGGTTCGTCCGGTGCGATCCTGTCGTACATCATGTGCCGCGCGATGAACCGCAACTTCATCAGCGTGATCGCGGGCGGCTTCGGCAGCGGCGCAGGCGTTCCGGCGGCAGCCGGCGGCGGCGGCGCGCAGCCGGCCGGCGAGGCGGTCGCGGTGAGCGCGGCGGAAACGGCCGAGCTGCTGCGCGAGGCGAAGCGCGTGATCATCGTACCCGGCTATGGGATGGCGGTGGCGCAGGCCCAGCACACGGTGTTCGAGCTGACGAAGCTGCTGCGCGAAAAGGGCGTCGACGTGCGTTTCGCGATTCACCCGGTCGCGGGCCGCATGCCGGGCCACATGAACGTGCTGCTCGCCGAAGCGAAGGTGCCGTACGACATCGTGCTCGAAATGGACGAGATCAACGGCGACTTCCCCGAGGCCGACGTGTCGATGGTGATCGGCGCGAACGACATCGTGAACCCGGCGGCGCAGGACGACCCGACGAGCCCGATCGCCGGCATGCCGGTGCTGGAGGTGTGGAAGGCGAAGACGTCGATCGTGATGAAGCGCAGCATGGCTTCGGGCTATGCAGGCGTCGACAATCCGCTGTTCTACAAGGACAACAACCGCATGCTGTTCGGCGACGCGAAGTCGATGCTGAGCGAGGTGTTCGGCATGTTGAAAGCCTCCTGAGCGCGGCCACGCGACCGGAGCGGGCCGCAGGTCCGTTCCGCCAGCGCATGGCCTCGGCATACAGTCGGCCCGCCACGCATCGGTGATGCATGGCGGGCCGATGCACATGTGCACGGCGCGTGGCGTGGCTGCCGGTGCTGATGCGTTCCCGTGCCGGCGCCCGCCAGCGGTTCCCATAACCGGCTCCCATTGCCGCCCGCCCGGGCCGGTTCCGCGGCATCGGTGCCTGCCGCGGGCACGTCGATTGCTCGTCGAATCCGCCAAACCCGATCCGGCCAAACCCCTGTCCGGCCGGCCATTCCCGGCAAAGGCCGCAAATTCCGTGGCCGATTTTGTCACTATGTGGGCCGGATATGACAATAGGAATCGGCGACGGCGGCATTACGATGGGTCATCACGTCGCCCCGGGTTCAAAGGGTTTTCCCGTATCGATCCCCTGGCGCTCCACATTCACCGCCTGATTGGAACATCGACCATGAGCTATAACGCCCCCGTCAAGGACATGCTGTTCGTGCTGAAGGAACTCGCGGGCATCGACGCCGTCGCGCAGTTGCCGGGCTTCGAGGATGCCGGTTACGACACGGCT
>NZ_CAJPHP010000031.1:0-83859 GCF_905339975.1 Burkholderia sp. BCC1999
AGCGAACAGGAAGAGAAACGCGCGCGCTCAGCGCCCGCCCGTCTTCTGCACATTATCCGACTGCTTCCCCCGCACCAGCTTCCACACCGCGCCGAGCGCGACCGGCACGATCGCCGCACCGATCCCGACCAGCACGATCACGTTCAGGTACTGGCGGATGAACGGGATATTGCCGAAGAAATAGCCGAGCAGCACGAGCAGCAGCACCCAGACCAGCGCACCGATCACGTTGAAGAGCTGGAAGCGCGCGGCACTCATCGTCGACGCGCCCGCGACGAACGGCGCGAACGTGCGCACGACCGGGATGAAGCGCGCGAGCACGATCGTCTTGCCGCCGTGCTTGTCGTAGAACGAGTGAGTCTTCTGCAGCGCGGCGCGGTCGAGGAAACGCTCGAGCACCGGGATATGCGTATTGAACACCTTCGGGCCGACCCAGCGGCCGATCAGGTAGTTCACGGTATTGCCGGAGATCGCCGCGACGAGCAGCAGTACGATCAGCGCGCCGACGTTCATTTCGCCCGTCGCCGCGAACGCGCCGCCGATGAACAGCAGCGAATCACCCGGCAGGAACGGGAACACGACGAGCCCCGTCTCGCAGAACACGATCAGGAACAGCACAAGATAGACCCACGCGCCGTACTGCCGGATGAAGTCGCCGAGGAAGGCGTCGATATGCAGGACAAGGTTGACGAAATGAAGCAGCGTATCCAAATGCGATTCCTCGAAGGCGATAGGGCCGGAACGGCCGGAAAAGGCCAGAAATGGCGGAGGCGCCCGCCAGCCAAGGCGGCGCGCGCAACGGAGTCATGATACCGAAACTACCTTAAGGCTCCGTGAAAAAACGTAACGGTTCGCCGCCCCGGCACACCTGCGCGGCCTCGCTATAATTCGGCCATGTCCGAAATCACCGAAACGGCCGCGGGCGCCGCGCCCGCCCCTGCTCCGCGCCCGCTGCGCGCGATCCAGCCCCTGCCCGACCAGCTGATCAGCCAGATCGCCGCCGGCGAGGTCGTCGAACGCCCGGCGTCGGTCGTCAAGGAGCTGCTCGAGAACGCGATGGACGCCGGCGCGACGTCGCTGCGCATCGTGCTGGAAGAAGGCGGCGTGAAGCGCATCTCGATCACCGACGACGGCTGCGGGATTCCGCCCGACGAGCTGGCGCTCGCGCTGATGCGCCATGCGACCAGCAAGATCCGCTCGCTCGAGGAGCTCGAAGCCGTCGCGACGCTCGGGTTCCGCGGCGAAGCGCTCGCGTCGATCGCGTCGGTCGCCGAAATGTCGATCACGAGCCGCACGGCCGATGCCGCGCACGCGATGAAGATCGACGCGCAGACGGGCGTGCTGTCGCCCGCCGCCGGCTCGACCGGCACGACGATCGAGGTGCGCGAGCTGTACTTCAACACGCCCGCACGGCGCAAGTTCCTGAAAAGCGAGCAGACCGAATTCGGCCACTGCCTGGAAATGATCCGCCGCGCGGCGCTGGCGCGGCCGGACGTCGCGATCTCGGTGCTGCACAACGGCAAGGCCGTCGAGCACTGGAACGCGACCGAGCCCGCACAGCGTGTCGCGAAGATCCTCGGCGACAGCTTCGCGACCGCGCACCTGCCGCTCGACGAACAGGCCGGCCCGCTGGCCGTCTACGGCTGCGCCGGGCTGCCGACCGCAAGCCGCGGGCGCGCCGACCAGCAGTATTTCTTCGTCAACGGCCGCTTCGTGCGCGACAAGCTGCTGACGCACGCGGTGCGCGCGGCCTACGAGGACGTGCTGCACGGCGACCGCTACCCGTCGTACGTGCTGTTCCTCGACCTGCCGCCCGAAGCCGTCGACGTGAACGTGCATCCGTCGAAGATCGAGGTACGCTTCCGCGATTCGCGCTCGATCCACCAGTACGTGTTCCACGCGGTCCAGCGCGCGCTTGCGCGCCACGCGGGCGCGTCGCCGGAAACCACGGCGGGCGGCCACGCCGCGCATATCGAACCCACGCCGCGCGGGCCGTCGTCGTTCCTCGACACGCCGCTCGGGCAGAGCCAGGGCCACGCGACCGGCGGCAGCGCCGGCATCGGTGGTAGCGGCTTCTCGTCGCCGTCGTCCTCATCGTCAGGCAACACCTGGATGCGCCAGGCACGGATGACGCAGGGCACGCTGCCCGTCGCGCAGCCGCTCGCGCTCTACGACGCCATGTTCGGCCGCAAGGATGCGGGTGCCGGCACGCCGGACGGCACGACGACCATCGCAAGCGGTTCGGCCGGCGCACCCGTCGCGCCCTTTCCGGCCTTCACCGCATCGCCGATCGCGGCCACCACGCACGACGAGCAGCCGCTCGGCTTCGCGCTCGGCCAGATCCACGGCATCTACGTGCTCGCGCAAAACGCGTACGGCCTCGTGATCGTCGACATGCACGCGGCGCACGAACGGATCCTCTACGAACAGTTCAAGAACGCGCTCGCCGACCGCACGGTGGCCGTGCAGGCGCTACTGCTGCCGATCTCGATGACGGCCACGCCGGTCGAGATCGGTACGGTCGAGGAGGAACGCGACACGCTCGAGTCGCTCGGCTTCGACCTCGCGGTGCTGTCGCCGACGACGCTCGCGATCCGCGCGGTGCCGGCGCTGCTGAAGGATGCCGACCTGCAGTCGCTCGCGCGCGCGGTGCTCGCCGACCTGCACGCGTTCGGCGGCTCGCGCGTGCTCACCGAGCGCCAGCACGAACTGCTCGGCACGCTCGCGTGCCATCACGCGGTGCGCGCGAACCGGCGCCTGACGCTCGACGAGATGAACGCGCTGCTACGCCAGATGGAGGCGACCGAGCGCGCCGACCAGTGCAATCACGGTCGGCCGACCTGGTATCAGCTCACGCTGAACGATCTCGACCGCCTGTTCATGCGTGGCCAATGAGCGCTTCACCGCAGTCCTCTCCGACGACGATCGCCTGCCTGCTCGGCCCCACTGCTTCAGGCAAGACGGCCGCGGCACTGGCGCTCGCCGCGCGCCGCCCGATCGAAATCGTCAGCGTCGATTCGGCGCTCGTCTACCGCGACATGGATATCGGCACCGCGAAACCGTCGCGCGAAGAGCGTGCGAGCGTGCCGCACCACCTGATCGACATCATCGACCCGGCCGACGCGTATTCGGCCGCGGAATTCCGCACGGACACGCTGCGCCTGATCGGCGAGATCATCGCGCGCGGCCGCACGCCATTGCTCGCAGGCGGCACGATGCTGTACTACAAGGCGCTGACGCAGGGGCTCAACGACCTGCCCGGCGCCGATCCGGACGTGCGCGCGACGCTCGATGCCGAAGCCGAGCGCGACGGCTGGCCCGCGCTGCATGCGCGGCTCGCGCAGGTCGATCCCGACACGGCCGCGCGGCTCGCACCGAACGATTCGCAGCGGATCCAGCGTGCGCTCGAGATCTTCATGCTGAGCGGGCAGCCGATGTCGGTGCTGCTCGCCGCACCGCGCCGCACCGACGATGCGGCCGCGGCGTTCCGCTTCGTGCCGGTCGCGCTCGAACCGTCGGATCGCGCGGTGCTGCACGCACGGATCGCGCAGCGCTTCGACGCGATGCTCGATGCGGGCTTCATCGACGAAGTCGAACGGCTGCGCCGCCGCGAGGATCTCCATCCCGACCTGCCGTCGATGCGCTGCGTCGGCTACCGGCAGGCGTGGGAATTCCTCGACGGCGACACCGATTACCGGACGATGCGTGACAAGGGCATCTTCGCGACGCGCCAGCTGTGCAAGCGCCAGATCACGTGGCTGCGCGCCATGCCCGAGCGGATCGTCGTCGACTGCATCGCGCCAGACTCGACGGCCCGCGCGCTCGACGCGCTCGAACGCGCGCTCGACGGCAGCACGCCGGAAGGCTGACCGCGTCAGCCCGCGTGACGCGCCGCAAGACGTGCACGCGCGCCGTCGACGATCCACGCGATGCCATGCTCGAACGCGTCGTCGCCGCTGCGCTCGCGCAGCGCGGCCCAGCCCTTCGCGAGCAGCGGATACTCGGCCGCATCCGGCAGCGAAGCGTCGGCATCGGCGTCCGGTTCCGCCTGCTCCTCCAGCACCCAGCCGACCACGAAGCGGCCTATCGCAACCATCACGTCGACCGCTTCGTCCGGCGTGAAGCCCGCTTCACCCAGCAGCGCGACCTTGCGCTCGATCGAACTGAAATGCAGCGCGCGCGGCCGCGTCCCGGCATGCAGGCGCGCGCCGTCGCGATAAGCCAGCAGCGCGCGACGGAAACTGCGCGCATTCTCTGCCAGCCACACATCCCACACGTCGCCCGATCGCGGTAGCGATGCATCGTGGCGCTCGAGCATGATCGCCTCGGCCATCGCATCGAGCAGCTCGGCCTTGTTCCTGAAATGCCAGTACAGCGTCGGCGACTGCACGCCGAGCCGCTCGGCGAGCCGCCGCGTCGACAGTCCATCGATCCCCACTTCATCCAGCAGGTCGAGCGCCGCGCGCAATACCGTGTCGCGCGTCAGTCGCGCCCCTGTGTCCTTCATCTCTATCACCGATAGGGAAACTATGGAATAATCGTCACTCTATCACTGATAGAGTCACCTCTTGAATCCATCCCTGATTGCCATCCTGGCCACGGTCCTGCTCGACGCGATCGGCGTCGGGATCGTGATGCCGATCCTGCCCGGGCTGCTGCGCTCGCTCGCCGGCGCGGGCAGCATCGACGCCCATTACGGGATCCTGCTCGCGCTGTACGCGTTTGCGCAGTTCCTGTGCGCGCCGCTGCTCGGCGCGCTGAGCGACCGCTTCGGCCGCCGCCCCGTGCTGCTCGCGTCGCTCGCGGGCGCCGCGCTCGACTACCTGCTGATGGCGCTTGCGCCAACCCTCGCGTGGCTTTACGTCGGGCGGCTGGTCGCGGGCATCACCGGCGCAAACGTCGCGGTCGCGACCGCCTATGTGACCGACGTGACGGCCGAACCCGACCGCGCCCGGCGCTTCGGCCAGCTCGGCGCAATGATGGGTATCGGCTTCATCGCCGGCCCGCTGATCGGCGGGTTGCTCGGCGCGCTGCACGTGCGCGCGCCGTTCGTCGCGGCCGCGCTGCTCAATGCGCTGAATCTCCTGCTCGTATGGCGCGTGCTGCCGGAATCGCGGCCGCGCTCGGCCCGCGAAGGCCGGACGGTCGGCGCGCTCAATCCGTTCGCGAGCCTGCGCCGGCTGCGCGGCGCGCCTGCGCTCGTGCCGCTGATCGGCATCTACGTGATCGTGGCGCTCGTCTCGCAGGCGCCCGCGACGCTGTGGATCCTGTACGGCCAGGAACATTTCGGCTGGTCGACGCCGGTCGCGGGGCTGTCGCTCGCCGGCTACGGCGCGTGCCACGCGCTTGCGCAGGCGTTCGCGATCGGCCCGCTGATCGCGCGGCTCGGCGAGCGGCGTGCGCTCGCGCTGGGCCTCGCGGGCGACGCGCTCGGGCTCGCGGTGATCGCGTTCGCGACCGCCGCATGGGTGCCGTTTGCACTGCTGCCGCTGTTCGCGGCCGGCGGCATGACGCTCCCGGCGTTGCAGGCGATGCTCGCGCGGCAGGTCGACGATGCGCGCCAGGGCGAACTGCAGGGCACGCTCGCGAGCGTGGCCAGCCTGATCGGTGTCGCGGGGCCGCTGGTCGTCACCGCAACCTATGCGGCGACGCGCGCGACATGGCCCGGGCTCGTGTGGGCCATGGCTGCCCTGCTCTACCTGCTCGTGCCACCGTTGCTGGCCGGCGCGCGTCCGGCTGGCGCGCGGCAGTCGGCATGAGCATCTGCGAGCAGGGCGACGGCGCCCGCGCCACCGCGCTCAGTGCACGAGCGTCACGAGATTCGCGTCGCGCACGAGCTGCCAGCGGCCGTCGGTCTTGCGGAAGATCGTCAGCGTATGGCCCGAACGACGGATCGTGTCGCCGCCCGGCGGCGTCGCCTCGATTTCGATGAAATTGCGCATGTACGCCCAGTCGCCGATCACGCGCAGTTCGTCGATCCGGTAGCGGCCGTCGACCTTCGGCGCGTGCTCGGCGCCCACGTTCGCGTCGCGCGACGCAGCCGCGAACGCCGCCTTGTCGAACGGCGGCTTGCCGGCCACCATGAAGATCGCGTCGTCGGCGATCAGGTCGAGCACGGTGGCCAGATCGCCACGCCGGCTCGACACGAACCAGTTTTCCACGAGCGTGCGGATCGCATGTTCGTCTTCGGTCATCGTCGTCCCTCCTTCATCGTCGCGCGTCCGCATGCCACGCGGTGCCCGAAAAAAAAGCCGCCCGGATCGACTCCGGGCGGCTTTCATTGCTGCATCTGCTGCTGCGGCGGTCAGACCACGACCGTCTGCGCCTCGCCTTCGCGGGTCGCACGCACGGTGCCGATCTTCCACACCTGTTCGCCGGCGGCGGTCAGGTCGGCGATCGCTGCGTCGGCATCGGCCGCCGAGACGATCACGGCCATGCCGATGCCGCAGTTGAACACGCGGTGCATTTCCGCATCGGCGACGCCGCCGTGCTCCTGCAGCCACTTGAACAGCGGCGGCAGCGGCCATGCGTTCTGGTCGAGCTCGGCGGTGAGGCCTTCGCGCAGCACGCGCGGGATGTTCTCGACGAGACCGCCGCCCGTGATGTGCGCCATGCCCTTCACCGACAGCTTCTGCATCAGCGCGAGCAGCGGCTTCACGTAGATGCGGGTCGGCGCCATCAGCGTGTCGGCGAGCGAGCGGCCATGGAAATCGGCCGACAGGTCGGGGTTCGCGCGCTCGATGATCTTGCGCACGAGCGAGAAACCGTTCGAGTGGATGCCGCTCGATGCGATGCCCAGCACCACGTCGCCTTCGGCGATCGTGCTGCCGTCGATGATCTTGCTCTTCTCGACCGCACCGACCGCGAAGCCGGCCAGGTCGTATTCGCCGTCCGGGTACATGCCCGGCATTTCAGCCGTTTCACCGCCGATCAGCGCGCAGCCCGACAGTTCGCAACCCTGCGCGATGCCCTTGACGACCGTGGCGGCCGTGTCGACGTCGAGCTTGCCGCACGCGAAGTAGTCGAGGAAGAACAGCGGCTCGGCGCCCTGCACGAGGATGTCGTTCACGCTCATCGCGACCAGATCCTGGCCGACCGTGTCGTGTTTGTTCAGATGAAACGCCAGCTTGAGCTTGGTGCCCACGCCGTCGGTGCCCGACACGAGCACGGGCTCCTTGTACTTCTTCGGCACTTCGAACAGCGCGCCGAACCCGCCGATGCCGCCGAGCACGCCGTCGCGCAGGGTTTTCTTCGCAAAAGGCTTGATCTTGTCGATGAGCGCGTCGCCCGCGTCGATGTCGACACCTGCGTCGCGATAGGACAGACCCTGAGCGTCAGGAGCGGATTTCGGAGGATTCATGGGGGAATGCGAGAAGGTCGGTAAAATGCGATTTTACCCGAAGCCGGCCCGTTGGCCGGAATTCCCAGCACCGAATCGTCAGGGATTGCATCTTGGTCAACACGTCCCCGTTTTCAACGCCGAGCAAACCGCGCCGAAACCCGCGCGGCGCCGTGCGTGCGGCCGCGCGTGAAGCCCACGGATCCGCAGCCCCCGGCGCGTGCCCGGCGTACGGCGCGCGTATTTTCAACCGACCCGCATTGTGACTGTTGTGTCCCGTCAACTGACGCTCGATCTCGGCACGCCGCCGCCCGCCACGTTCGACAACTTCATCATGAACGAGGAGAACGACGAGCTCATCTCGCGCCTGCAGAAGCTCGACCTCGCGCTCGCGGCGGGCCCCGTGCCGGACCGGTCGTTCTACATCTGGGGCGAGCCCGGCAGCGGCCGCACCCACCTGCTGCAGGCGCTCGTGAGCGACGCGTCGTACGGCTATGCGCGCTATCTCACACCGCAAAGCCCGCTCGGCGCGTTCACGTTCGACCCGCGCATCGGCATCTACGCGATCGACGACTGCGACCGGATGAGCGACACGCAGCAGGTCGCGCTGTTCAACCTGTTCAACGAAGTGCGCGCGCACCCGTCGAGCGCATTCGTCGCGGCGGGCCCCGCGGCGCCGCTCGCGCTCGACGTGCGCGAGGATCTCCGCACGCGCCTCGGCTGGGGGCTCGTGTTCCACCTGTCGCCGCCGTCCGACGCCGGCAAGATCGCGGTGCTCAAGCTCGCCGCGAAGGAGCGCGGGATCGCGCTCACCGACGACATCGCCGCCTACCTGCTGACCCATTTCCGCCGCGACATGCCGAGCCTGATGGCGCTGCTCGACGCGCTCGACCGCTTCTCGCTCGAGCAAAAACGCGCGGTCACGCTGCCGCTGCTGCGCCGGATGCTCGCGCGTCCGGGTGACGACATCACACCATCGGGCACGGGCCCGAACCGCTTCGAGTAAAATGCGCTCCCATGACTAATCTGGCACTCTTTGACCTCGATCACACGCTGATCCCGACCGATAGCGACCACGAATGGGGTCGCTTCATGGTGAAGCTCGGCATCGTCGACGCGGAAAGCTTCTCGCGCCAGAACGATCAGTTCTTCGCCGACTACAAGGCCGGCAAGCTCGACATCCACGCGTACCTGACGGCGATGCTCACGCCGCTCGCGAAGTACTCGCGCGCGCAGCTCGCCGAATGGCACGAGCAGTACATGCACGAGGTGATCCGGCCCGCGATGACGCCCGCTGCGCTCGAACTCGTGCGCAAGCACCTCGATGCGGGCGACCTGTGCTGCGTCGTGACGGCGACCAACGAATTCATCACGCGCCCGATCGCGACCGCGTTCGGCGTCGATACGCTGATCGCGTGCGAGGTCGAGACGACCGACGGACATCCCGACTCACCGTACACGGGCCGGCCGACCGGCACGCCGAGCTACCGCGAAGGTAAGATCGTGCGGACGGAAGCGTGGCTCGCGTCGCTCGGCAAGCACTGGGACGACTTCGCGCACAGCTATTTCTACAGCGACTCGCACAACGACATCCCGCTGCTCGAGAAAGTCACCGACCCGATCGCGACCAACCCTGACGACACGCTGCGTGCGCATGCAAGCACCCGCGGCTGGCGTATCCTCGATCTCTTCTGAACGTCGTGATCAAAAAATTCATCCGCAAGCTGCTCGGCCAGGACGAAACCGAGCAAACGTCACCCGCAGCGGCCCCGGCCGACGAAGCGGCCCCTGCTGCCCCGCGCGCGCCGAAGGGCACTCGCGGCGGTGGCGCGAAAAAGCCGCGCAGCAACCATGAGCCGACCGTCGTGCCGGCCAGCGTGCACGGCATCAATCCGGCGCTGATCTCGAAGAACGCCGTGCGCGTGACCGACACGCTGCAGCAGGCGGGTTTTCGTGCATTCATCGTCGGCGGCGCGGTACGCGACCTGCTGCTCGGCATCGCACCGAAGGACTTCGACGTCGCGACCGACGCGACGCCGACCGAAGTCCAGCGCCTGTTCCGCCGTGCGCGCCTGATCGGTCGCCGCTTCCAGATCGTCCACGTGCAGTTCGGCCAGGAACTGATCGAGGTGTCGACGTTCCGCGCGCTGGTCGATGCGCCGCCCGAGGCAGCCGCCGCCGAGCCGCCGAAGCGCCTGAAGCGCGACGAACTCGATCGCCGCACGCACGCGGTCGACGCGAGCGGCCGCGTGCTGCGCGACAACGTGTGGGGCGAGCAGCATGAAGATGCCGCGCGCCGCGACTTCACGATCAACGCGATGTACTACGACCCGTCGACGCAGACGGTGCTCGACTACCACGACGGGATGGCCGACATGCGCGCCCGCCTGTTGCGGATGATCGGCGATCCGGCCACGCGCTTCCGCGAGGATCCGGTGCGGATGCTGCGCGTCGTGCGTTTCGCGGCGAAGCTCGGTTTCGAGATCGAGCCGCATACGCGCGAGCCGATCAACGCGCTCGCCGACCTGATCAACAACGTGCCGGCCGCGCGCCTGTTCGACGAAATGCTGAAGCTGCTGCTGTCGGGCCACGCGCTCGCGTGCCTGACGCGGCTGCGCAAGGAGGGCCTGCACCACGGGCTGCTGCCGCTCCTCGACGTCGTGCTCGAACAGCCGCAGGGCGAGAAGTTCATCACGCTCGCGCTGAACAACACCGACGCACGCGTACGGGCCGGCAAGCCGGTGTCGCCGGGCTTCCTGTTCGCGACGCTGCTGTGGCACGACATGCGCCAGCGCTTCGAGCAATACACGGCCGAAGGCGAAATTCCGGTGCCGGCGCTCCATCGCGCGATGGACGACGTGCTCGACATGCAGACCGAGAAACTGGCGATCCACAAGCGTTATTCGGCCGACATGCGCGAGATCTGGGGCTTGCAGCTGCGCCTCGAGAAACGCTCGGGCCGCAGCGCGATGCGGCTGCTGGAACACCAAAGGTTTAGAGCGGGGTATGATTTCCTCCTGTTACGCTGCGAATCCGGCGAGCTCGATGCGGAAGTCGGACAGTGGTGGACGGATTTCATCGAAGGCGACGCGGCTGCTCGCGAGGCATTGCTCACGCAGGGCGGCTCAAAGGAAAAATCGCCCCGCAAGCGGCGCCGCCGCGGCGGTGCGCGAAACCGCAATCCGGGTGAAGGTGCCGCCGAGCAGGCACCGGATACCTCGGGCGGGTCCGACGACTGACGCGCTCGCCGGCGAACGACGTAGGAAGTGATGCCATGACGGTTGCATATATCGGACTGGGGGCGAATCTCGGCGATGCGCGCCAGACCCTGAAGGACGCGGTGGTGTGCCTCGCGCAGCAGCGCACCATCTCGATCCTCGGCAAATCGAGCCTGTATCGCACGGCGCCCTTCGAAGCGGGCGGCGACGACTACTACAACTGCGTCGTCAAGCTCGACACGACGCTGTCGGCGCGCGAGCTGCTCGCGCTTTGCCAGAAGATCGAACATCACTTCGGGCGCGAGCGCCCGTATCGCAATGCGCCGCGCACGCTCGACCTCGACATCCTGCTGTTCGGCACCGATTCGATCGACGAACCCGACCTGATCGTCCCGCACCCGCGCCTCACCGACCGTGCGTTCGCGCTTGTGCCGCTCGTCGAGATCGACCCGGCGCTCGACATCCCCGCGCGCGGTCGTGCCGACGCCTTCCTCGCCGCCGTGGCAGACCAGCGCGTCGAGAAGGTGCAAACCTGCCAGTGCCTGATGCAGAAGGCGCTCGCCGCCGGCGAAGACGCCGACAAGACCCGCTGCCGATGAACTCGACTCCGCTGACCGTCACCGCGCCCGACCTGCGCGCCCCGCACCGCTACCTCGTCATTGAAGGCCCGATCGGCGTCGGCAAGACGACGCTCGCGCGCCTGCTCGCCGAGCGCTGGTCGATGCAGACGCTGCTCGAACGCCCGCAGGACAATCCGTTCCTCGAACGCTTTTACCGCGACACCGCGCGCTACGCGCTGCCCGCGCAGCTGTCGTTCGCGCTGCAGCGCGCGCAGCAGGCGCGCGAGCTGATCGGCGCGCTCGAAACGGGCCGCCCCGTCATCGCCGATTTCATGCCGCAGAAGAACGACATCTTCGCGCGGCTGAACCTGCCGGAAGACGAATGGCAGCTGTATCGCTCGGTCGCGACACACGTCGACGTGCCGCAGGCGCCGTCGCCCGACCTCGTCGTCTATCTGCAGGCGAGCCCCGAAGTGCTGTTCTCGCGCATCCAGAAGCGCGGGCTGCCGATGGAGCTGCAGATCAGCGATGCGTACCTGCGCTCGCTCGTCGACGCGTACAACGAATTCTTCTACCACTACGACCGCACGCCGGTGCTGACGGTCGCCGCGGAACATCTGAACCCGCTGGATTCCCCCGAAGATCTCGCCCTGCTGGTCGAGCGCATCGAGACGATGCGCGGCCGCAAGGAATTCTTCGTCAAGGGCGAGACGACGCGCTGACGCGTCCCGCCTGTCGTTCTTCACCCATCGACCCGGATTTCCCATGACCTATCTCCAGGAATCGAGCCGACCTGCCGTGACGGTACCGAAGCTGCAGGCAATGCGCGACGCCGGCGAGAAGATCGCGATGCTCACCTGCTACGACGCGAGCTTCTCCGCGCTGCTCGATCGCGCGGGCACCGACGTGCTGCTGATCGGCGATTCGCTCGGCAACGTGCTGCAGGGCCACACGACCACGCTGCCCGTGTCGCTCGACGACATCGCGTATCACACGGCCTGTGTCGCACGCGCGCAGCCGCGTGCGCTCGTCGTCGCCGATCTGCCGTTCGGTACGTACGGCACGCCGGCCGAGGCATTCGCGAACTCGGTCAAGCTGATGCGCGCGGGCGCGCAGATGGTCAAGCTCGAAGGCGGCGAATGGCTGGCCGATACGATCCGCTTCCTCGTCGAACGCTCGGTGCCCGTGTGCGCGCACGTCGGCCTCACGCCGCAATCGGTGCATGCGTTCGGCGGCTTCAAGGTCCAGGGCAAGACCGAAGCCGGCGCCGCGCAGCTGCTGCGCGACGCACGCGCGATCGAGGATGCAGGCGCGCAGCTCGTCGTGCTCGAAGCGGTGCCGACGCTCGTCGCGTCCGAAGTCACGCACATGCTGAAGATTCCGACGATCGGCATCGGCGCGGGCGTCGACTGCTCGGGGCAGGTGCTCGTGCTGCACGACATGCTCGGGGTGTTCCCCGGCAAGCGGCCGCGTTTCGTGAAGGATTTCATGCAGGGCCAGCCGAATATTCAGGCGGCCGTCGAATCTTACGTGAGCGCGGTGAAGGACCGGTCGTTCCCCGGTCCGGAGCACTCATTCTGAAGCAGAGGGCAGGATAAAAAAGCGCGGCGCCCTTTGCGGGGCGCCGCGCTTTTTTGTTTGTGCGCTGAAAGTCCGGATGCCGGCGCGAGCGCCGTGCCGGCTCCGTCACATCGTCATCTCAAAACCGCGTCGAGCGCACCGCGCAATGCATTGGTCAGCAGCAGCCCTTGCGCGCGTGCAAGATCGTCCTGGGTCACGACGCGCTCCACCGCACCGAACGCACGGTCATCGAGCAGCACGCCGCGCATCACGCCCGGCAGCACGCCGGACGCCAGCGGCGGCGTCACCCACTGGCCGTCGAGCTTCACGAACAGGTTCGAGCGCCCGCCTTCCGTCACCTCGCCGCGTTCGTTGACGAACAGCATGTCGAAACCGCCGAGCGCCTCGGCTGCCTGCCACGCGCGGTCATATTCGGCGCGGCGCGTGGTCTTGTGCAGCAGCAGCGCGTCGCTCGCGCGGGTCGGCGCGAAACCGTGCGCGGACGCCAGCATCACGCCGACGGGCCCCGCCGGCAACGGCTTGAGCGGCGCCGCGATGATCTCGATCGTGCCGTCCTTCGCGAGCGCGAGCTTCATCCGGTAAGCATCGTCGCCGTCGAGCGCCGCGCAGCGCGCATCGATCTCGCCGCGCAACGCATCGACGTCGAAGCGGAAGCCGAACGCGTCCGCGCTGCGCTGCAGCCGCGCGAGATGGCGCTCGAGATGCCGGATGCCGTCCGCACGCGTGGCCGCGGTCGTTTCGAACAACTGGAAGCCGGGATCGGCATCCGTCAGGAATCGCGCTTTCAATTCGCACTCCGCATATTCGTCGGCCGCGACGCTGTCGAGCACGATACCCGCGCCGACACCCATCGTGCCGTGGTGCCGCGTTGCCGAACCGGATGTGTCGACATCGGCGTCAGCCCCGTCGAGCGTCAGCGTACGGATCGCAACCGACAGGCAGAAATCGCCGCAACCGGCCGCGTGGTCGCCAGGCGCGTCGAGCCAGCCGATTGCGCCCGTATAAAGGCCGCGCGGCGTCGATTCGATCGTGTCGATCAACTGCATCGTCTTGTACTTCGGCGCGCCCGTGATCGACCCGCACGGAAACAGCGCGCGCAGCATCTGCGCGAACGTCGTGCCGTCGCGCCAGCCGGCCTCGACCGTCGACGTCATCTGCCACACCGACGCATACGGTTCGACGGAGAACAGCGCCGGCACCTTGACGGTGCCCGTGCGCGCGATCCGCGACACGTCGTTGCGCAGCAGGTCGACGATCATCACGTTTTCGGCGCGGTTCTTCGGATCGTTCGCGAGGAACGCGGCAGCCGCCGCATCGTCGCGCGGATCGGCCGAACGCGGCGCGGTGCCCTTCATCGGCCGCGCGCGCAGCACGTCGCCGTGCTTCTCGACGAACAGCTCGGGCGAGCACGACACGACCCACGCGCCGCCGGGCAGCGCGATCAGCGCGCCGTACCGCACGGGCTGGCGCGCGCGCAGCCGCCGGTACAGCGCGAGCGGCGTGCCGAATACGTCGAAATTCAACCGGTACGTGTAGTTGACCTGATACGAATCGCCCGCGCGCAGTGCATCGTGCACCGCGCCGATCGCCGCGTCGAACGCATCTCGCGACACGCTCTTCGCGACATGCGCGACGCCCGCGATCGACGGCGCGCCATCGCCGTCGCGCTGCGCGAGCCATGCGTCGACTTCGTCGCGCGACAGGCGCTCGCAATGCGCATACAGCAAAAAGCGCAGCGGGGCATGGCCCGGCTGCGCTCGTTGCAGGTTGCGTCCGAATTCGTAATCGCCGACGACGACCGCATGCAGCCCGTCGCGCAGGTCCTGTGCGACCGCCGCATCGATTTCGTCGAGCCGCGCCGGATCCGTGCACACGCGTTCGCGCACGAATCCCGAATACAAACGACTCGACCGCGCGGACGCGGTCGAGTCGCAATCGTCCAAGAGCGCGAACGACGCGCTCTCGTTGCCTTCAGTCATGCTTTACTCGAAGAAACTCTTCACACGGTCGAACCAGCTCTTGCTCTGCGGGCTGTGACGCGCACCGCCCTCGGCCAGCGACTTCTCGAACTGCTTGAGCAGGTCGCGCTGGTTGTCGGTCAGCTTCACGGGCGTCTCGACCTGCACGTGCACGTACAGATCGCCCGCGATGCTCGAACGCAGCCCCTTGATGCCCTTGCTGCGCAGGCGGAACGTCTTGCCCGACTGCGTGCCTTCCGGCACCGGGAACGACGCACGGCCGGCCAGCGTCGGCACCTCGATCTCGCCGCCGAGCGCGGCGGTCGTGAACGGGATCGGCATCTGGCAGTGGAGATCGTCGCCGTCGCGCTCGAACACCGAGTGCGGCTTGATGTGAATCTCGACGTACAGGTCGCCCGGCGGCCCACCGTTGATGCCCGGCTCGCCGTTGCCGGCCGAGCGGATCCGCATCCCGTCGTCGATCCCGGCCGGGATCTTCACTTCGAGCGTCTTGGTTTCCTTCACCTTGCCCGACCCGTGGCAATGCACGCACGGCTCCGGGATATAGGTGCCCGTGCCGTGGCACTTCGGGCAGGTCTGCTGGATGCTGAAGAAGCCCTGCGACATGCGCACCGTGCCCTGGCCATGACAGGTCGGGCAGGTTTCCGGCTTCGTGCCGGGCTTCGCGCCCGACCCGTGGCAGACCTCGCACGACACCCAGCTCGGCACGCGAATCTGCGTGTCGTAGCCGTGCGCGGCCTGCTCGAGCGTGATTTCCATGCTGTAGCGCAGGTCGGCACCGCGATACACCTGCGGGCCGCCACGGCCACCGCGTGCGGCGCCGCCCGCGGCCTGGCCGAAGATGTCGCCGAAGATGTCGCCGAACGCATCCGCGAAGCCGCCGAAACCCTGTGCACCCGCACCGCCCATGTTCGGATCGACGCCCGCGTGGCCGTACTGGTCGTACGCGGCCCGCTTCTGGCCATCCGACAGCATTTCATAGGCTTCCTTCACCTCTTTGAAATGCTCTTCCGCATCCTTGCTGTCCGGATTGCGGTCAGGGTGATACTTCATCGCAAGCTTGCGATATGCCTTCTTGATTTCGTCGTCGCCCGCATTCTTCGCGACGCCCAGAACCTCGTAGTAATCCCGTTTCGCCATATCGATTCACTGTGCCGCCACGCATCGCGCACGCGGCGGCTCCTTTCGCCTGCAGTAAAGTCTCTCGACTCGTCTGGCGCTGCGCCGTCCGCGGACGGCTCGCGCAGCACCCGCCAAAAAACAAATGTGCCCGGAGGGCCGCGAAGCCCGCCAGGCGTGGAGTCGATCCGGCCATCCGGAAGGAAAGACAGACCGCTTTTCAGCCGCTGGTCAGTCGCGCCGCGCGCGTTTCCACGCGCGGCGTGCGGTGCCATTGCAACCCGGCTTAGTCCTTCTTCACTTCCTTGAACTCGGCGTCGACGACGTCGTCGGCGGCCTGCTGCGCGCCACCTGCCTGCGCCGCGCCTTCAGCTGCACCGGCCGCGCCGGCTGCACCTGCCTGCTGGGCCTGCATGTCGGCGTACATCTTTTCGCCGAGCTTCTGCGACACCTTGCCGAGTTCCTCGACCTTCGCGTCGATCGCAGCCTTGTCGGCCGACGTGTCCTTCAGCACTTCCTCGAGCGACTTCAGCGACGCTTCGATCGCTTCCTTCTCGCCCGCGTCCAGCTTGTCGCCGTACTCGGTGAGCGCCTTCTTCGTGCTGTGGACGAGTGCGTCGCCCTGGTTGCGCGAATCGGCCAGCTCGCGCAGCTTGTGGTCTTCCGCTGCGTTCGCTTCCGCGTCCTTGATCATCTGGTCGATTTCAGCCTCGGACAGACCCGAGTTGGCCTTGATCGTGATCCGGTTTTCCTTGCCGGTCGCCTTGTCCTTCGCGCCGACGTGCAGGATGCCGTTCGCGTCGATGTCGAAGCTCACTTCGATCTGCGGCACGCCGCGCGGTGCGGGCGGGATGCCTTCGAGGTTGAACTCGCCGAGCAGCTTGTTGCCCGCTGCCATTTCGCGTTCGCCCTGGAACACCTTGATCGTCACGGCACCCTGGTTGTCGTCGGCCGTCGAGTACACCTGGGCGTGCTTCGTCGGGATCGTCGTGTTCTTGCTGATCATCTTCGTCATCACACCGCCGAGCGTCTCGATACCGAGCGACAGCGGGGTCACGTCGAGCAGCAGCACGTCCTTGCGGTCGCCCGACAGGACCTGGCCCTGGATCGCCGCGCCGACTGCGACGGCTTCGTCCGGGTTCACGTCACGGCGCGGATCCTTGCCGAAGAACTCCTTCACCTTTTCCAGCACCTTCGGCATGCGCGTCTGGCCGCCGACCAGGATCACGTCGTCGATGTCCGACACCTTGACGCCTGCGTCCTTGATCGCGATGCGGCACGGTTCGATCGTGCGCTCGACGAGGTCTTCCACCAGCGCTTCCAGCTTCGCGCGGGTGATCTTCAGGTTCAAGTGCTTCGGGCCCGACGCGTCTGCCGTGATGTACGGCAGGTTGATTTCGGTCTGCTGGCTCGACGACAGCTCGATCTTCGCCTTTTCAGCGGCTTCCTTCAGGCGCTGCAGCGCGAGCACGTCCTTCGACAGGTCGACGCCCTGCTCTTTCTTGAACTCGCCGATGATGTAATCGATGATGCGCTGGTCGAAGTCTTCGCCGCCGAGGAACGTGTCGCCGTTGGTCGACAGCACTTCGAACTGCATTTCGCCGTCGACGTCTGCGATCTCGATGATCGACACGTCGAACGTACCGCCGCCGAGGTCATACACGGCGATCTTGCGGTCGCCCTTCTCGGCCTTGTCGAGGCCGAACGCGAGCGCGGCTGCCGTCGGCTCGTTGATGATCCGCTTGACTTCGAGGCCCGCGATGCGGCCGGCGTCCTTGGTCGCCTGGCGCTGGCTGTCGTTGAAGTACGCCGGCACCGTGATCACGGCTTCCGTGACCGGCTCGCCGAGGTAGTCTTCGGCCGTCTTCTTCATCTTGCGCAGCACTTCCGCCGAAACCTGCGGCGGTGCGAGTTTTTCGCCGTGCGCTTCGACCCATGCATCGCCGTTGTCGGCCTTGACGATGCTGTAAGGCATCAGGCCGATGTCCTTCTGGACTTCCTTCTCTTCGAAGCGGCGGCCGATCAGGCGCTTCACCGCGAACAGCGTGTTCTTCGGGTTGGTCACCGACTGACGCTTGGCCGGCGCGCCGACGAGCACTTCGTTGTCGTCCATGTAGGCGATGATCGACGGCGTGGTGCGCGTGCCTTCCGAGTTCTCGATGACCTTGACCTGGTTGCCTTCCATGATGGCGACGCACGAGTTCGTGGTGCCGAGGTCAATACCGATGATCTTTCCCATTTTTTCCTAATCTCCAGAAATGCCTGTTTGCTGCACGAAACCCCGCGTTTTTGGGCGGTTTCGCACGCCAGAATTCAACTCTGTTCCCGAAATGCGTCCGTCCGGTCCGTTTTCAAGACCCGACAAGCGATGCGGATATTAAATTTTTTCAATCGCCGCCGGCTAGCGGATCGCTGCCTGCCGAATCACCGGCCACCGCCGCCGCGACCTTCGCCCGCGCCGCCGACACGGCCGCCTGGAACTGCGCGAGGCCATGCCAGCCCGTCGCGCGGCCCAGCCGCTTGCCGCGGTGGAAGAAGAACCACGTCGGCACGCCGTGCAGCCCGAAGCGGCGCCCCAGCTGATGGTGTTCGTACACGTTGCAATGGAACCACTTCAGGTCCAGTGCGCGGATGGCGTCCGACTGGGCGAGCATCGCCTTCTTCGCGATCTCGCAGTTGAAGCAGTCGATGCCCCAGAAGAACACCACCGCGAGCGCGTCGCCCGCGCCGTCGATGGCCGCGTCGAACGTGCTGGCGTCGAGCGCCTGCATGTCGAACGCGTCGAACGCGGCCGGATCGACGCCGGCGGGCACCATCCCGGCGGCCTTACTTCGGCTGGGCGACGGTGACGAGCGCCGGACGCAGCACGCGGTCGGCGATCGTATAGCCCTTTTGCAGCACGGTGACGACGGTGTTCGGCTCCTGGTCGGCCGGTACCATCGAAATCGCCTGGTGCTGGTGCGGATCGAACTTCTCGCCGACCGGGTTGAGCGCGACGACGCGGCCCTTCTCGAGCGCGCTCGTCAGCTGGCGCAGCGTCAGCTCGACGCCTTCACGCACCTTCGCGATATCGCCGGACGTATCGTTGACGGCCGCTTCCAGGCTGTCCAGCACCGGCAGCAGGTGTTCCGCGAAGCTCTCGATCGCGAACTTGTGCGCCTTCGAGACGTCGTCCTGCGCGCGACGGCGGACGTTCTCGGTCTCGGCCTTCGCCCGCAGGTAGCTCTCCTGCAGCTCGGCGACCTTGGCTTGAGCCTCCGCGAGCGCCGCGTCGGCTGCTTCGGCGGCGGGAGCAGCGCCTTGCGCCGCCTGCTTCTCGCTACCGATGTCTTCGGCCGATTGGGTAGCCGGGTTCTCTTGCGTGTTTTCCATGTCGCTGAAAGTCGATTAGAGGTTGAAGCCAAATCGGCAACCGCCAGACCGTATACCCGGCGGCACCGCACATTGTTGGTGCAAATAAGGGTGAAAACTGCGATTTCAAGAGGGTTATTCGCCGGCATTCTCCAATGCCGCGAAACAACCGTGCTGCCCGACGGTGCGTTGCCCGCATAGTCCGCCAGATCGGGCGAAACTGGCTGTAACAACGCTTACCTGGCAAGTACTAGCTTGGCACAGGCCCGCTGCACTACACTCCACTCAAGCGTCGAAAAAGCGTGTTTACCCTTAGCTGACCGACGCCTTACAACCACCACCTGGCGCCGTTTTCACCCTTCTTCTCGAGGGGAGTACCGTGAAACTGACCTTTGCGATTTCGGTGGTCGCGCTGGTACTCATTGCCGGCACCACCACCATCTGCCTGTCGGGAGCCGTCACCGACCGCACGACCGAATACGGGAGCGCGCGGGCGACGTTCGACCAGATGTTCAGCTCCCACCAGAAAATCTGTCGATGATGCGCCGGTCGCGCTTCGTCGGCCGGCCGTGCAGTTCGGCCGCCGGCTCGCGATACGTGCGACGCCGCTCCAGTTCGGCGAGCCGCGCGGCCCGCCCCGCTTCCGTTTCCGTATAAAGCGTCTGGGCAACGCTCGCCGGCCCGCGCACGTCGCACACGCCGAGCACGGCAATGTGCCAGACGATGCCGTCCATCGCAATCTCGACCTCGTCGCCGACGCGCACTTCCTTGGCCGGCTTGACCGCCGCGCCGCCGATCTTCACGTGCCCCTTGTCGACCGCATCGGTCGCGAGCGAGCGCGTCTTGAAGAAGCGGGCCGCCCATAGCCATTTGTCGATGCGCAGCTTCGCGCCCGGTTCTGTCGAAATCTTGTAATTCATCGCACTTCACTCACCGTTTCGGGCTGCGCGGCCCTGACGGGCCAGCCCTGCAGATTCTCGGCGACGATCTCGCCGAGTGCGCCGATCCATGCGGGCGCGCCGTTCAGGCACGGAATGCGGTGGAATGTCTTGCCGCCGCCGGCCAGGAACTCGTCGCGCACTTCCATGCCGATCTCCTCGATCGTCTCCAGGCAATCGGCCGTAAAACCGGGACAGAACACGTCGGCGCGCCGCACGCCGGCCTCGCCGAACTCGCGCAGCGTCGGTGCGGTGTAGGGCTGAAGCCATTCGGCCTTGCCGAAGCGTGACTGGAACGTGACACGGCATTCGGTCGTCGACAGTCCGAGCGCAGCCATCAGCAACGCGCCCGTCTGCTGGCACTGGTCGTGATACGGGTCGCCGAGGTCGAGCGTGCGCTTCGGCACGCCGTGGAAACTCAGCACGAGCTTGTCGCCGGCCGCGAAGTCGGGCCGGCCGTGCTGCGCCCAGTACTGGCGCACCTGCTCGGCCAGCGCGTGGATATAGGCCGGATGGTCGGCGTAATGCCGCACGGTGCGCACTTCCGGCTGGTTGCGCATGCGCGCGAGCGCGTCGAAGGCGGCATCGAAGGCGGTGGCCGTGGTCGACGCCGAATATTGCGGATACATCGGCATCAGCAACACGCGCTCGACGCCCGCGCGCTTGAACTGCGCGAGTGCGTGCGAAATGTTCGGGCTGCCGTAGCGCATCGCGTAGTCGACCATCACGTGATAGCCGTTCGACGTGAGCAGGTGCCGCACGGCGTCGGTCTGGCGCTCGGTATGGACGCGCAGCGGCGAGCCTTCGGGCATCCAGACGGCCGCGTATTTCTTCGCGGACGCGCGGCCGCGCAGCGGCAGGATCAGCGTGCGCAGCAGCACCTGCCAGACGGCCTGCGGAATCTCGACGACTCGCGGATCCGACAGGAATTCGGCCAGGTAGCGCCGCACCGCGCGCGGCGTGGGTGCGTCGGGCGTGCCGAGATTGATCAGCAGCACACCGATGCGATGGGCGGCCGCGATGCTCGAAGGCGGCTCAAGATCGAAACGCATGGGCAAGAACGTGCTCGGGGCACGGGACCGGACGGCTCTCAATTATAGCGGGCCACCCCGTACCGTTCGGCCGACTGTCGGCGCGTGCGGCATTGCGACACGATGACGGGGCGGGATCAGGTTGCCGATCGCCGGCTATTGCTGGCTCAGCGTGAGCGACAGCAGGCGCGCGGTGATGTCGACGATCGGTATCACGCGGTTGTACGCCATGCGGGTCGGGCCGATCACGCCGAGCGTGCCGACGATCTGCCCGTTCACCTCGTACGGCGCGGTGACGACGCTCATTTCCTCGATCGGCACGAGCGTCGATTCTCCGCCGATGAAGATCTGCACGCCCTGGGCGTGGCTCGACACGTCGAGCAGTTGCAGGAGGCCCGTCTTTTGGTCGAACACGTCGAACAGCTTGCGCAGCCGCGCCATGTCGGACGAAAGATCCGCCACTTCGAGCAGGTTGCGCTCGCCGGAAATCAGCACGGTGTCCTCGGTGTCGGGCACCTCGGTACTGGCCGTCACGGCCGCGTGCATCAGCGTGGTCATGTCGCCGCGCAACTGGTCGATCTCGTCGCGCAGGCGGCGGCGCACCTCGTCGAACGACAAGCCGGCGAAATGCGCGTTGATGTAGTTGGACGCCTCGGTCAGCTGCGACGGCGAATAGTCGCGCGGCGTGGCGAGCATCCGGTTCTGCACGTCGCCCTCGGGCGTGACGATGATCAGCAGGATGCGCTTGTCGGACAGGCGCATGAACTCGATCTGCTTGAACACGTGGCTGCGGCGCGGCGTCAGCACGACGCCCGCGAACTGCGACAGGTTCGACAGCACGCTCGCGGCGGCCGCGACCACACGCTGCTGTGGCTCGCCGGCCTGCAGCGTGTTCTGTACCTGCCGCGCGACGGCCTCGGCGTCGATCGGCACCTCGACCGTCAGCATCGTGTCGACGAACAGCCGGTAGCCGCGCGGCGTCGGCACGCGGCCGGCCGACGTGTGCGGGCTCGACACGAGGCCGAGCTCCTCCAGGTCGGACATCACGTTGCGGATCGTCGCCGGGCTCAGCTCGAGCCCGGAGTAACGGGACAACGTGCGCGATCCGACTGGCTGACCGTCGGCGATATACCGTTCGATCAGGGTTTTCAGGAGGGTTCGTGCGCGAGGATCTAGCATGGTGGAAAATTTTAGCGCAACCGCGCGACCGCGGCGAGTGGCGTCGCCCACCGTTGCGCGGGCCGGCCCGATCCGGCCCCGTCGGCGCGCGGCCGGTTCTTTTCGTCAACGAGCTATGGTGTAATGCCGGCATGAAAACCGGTAATCAGTTCAATACTGTCGCGCTCGTCGGCCGGAGCAACACGCCCGTGATCGCCGAACCGCTCGCCACGCTGGCTGCCAGCCTCGCGAAGCTCGGCTTCGAGGTCGTGTTCGAAGGCGATACCGCGCGCGAGATCGGCATCACCGGCTACCCGGCGCTCACCCCGGCCGAAATCGGGGCGCGTGCGGACGTGGCGGTCGTGCTCGGCGGCGACGGCACGATGCTCGGCATCGGCCGCCAGCTGGCGCCGTACCGGACCCCGCTGATCGGGATCAACCACGGGCGGCTCGGCTTCATTACGGACATCGCGGCCGCCGACATGCACACGCTCGTCCCGGTGCTGCTGTCCGGCAAGTTCGAGCGCGAGGAGCGCGCGCTGCTCGAGGCGCGGATCATGCGCGACGGCGAACCGATCTACCACGCACTCGCGTTCAACGACGTCGTCGTGAACCGCAGCGGCTTCTCCGGGATGGTCGAGCTGCGCGCGTCGGTCGACGGCCGGTACATGTACAACCAGCGTTCGGACGGCCTGATCGTCGCGACGCCGACCGGCTCGACCGCCTACGCGCTGTCGTCGGCCGGCCCGATCCTCCATCCGCAGCTGGCGGGCATCGTGCTCGTGCCGATCGCACCGCACGCGCTGTCGAACCGGCCGATCGTGCTGCCCGACGATTCGAAAATCGCGATCCAGATCGTCGGCGGACGTGACGTCAACGTAAACTTCGACATGCAGTCGTTCACGTCGCTCGAACTGAACGATACGATCGAGGTGCGCCGCTCGAAGCACACGGTGCCGTTCCTGCACCCGATCGGCTACAGCTATTACGCGACGCTGCGCAAGAAGCTGCACTGGAACGAACACGCCTCGAACGAAGACGACAAGGCGTCCTGACGCCACCCCGCCCCACATCATGCTCCGCCACCTCTCGATCCGCGACTTCGTCATCGTCGCCGCGCTCGATCTCGAATTCGACAGCGGCTTTTCCGTCTTTTCCGGCGAAACAGGCGCCGGGAAATCGATCCTGATCGACGCCCTTGCCCTTGCGCTCGGCGAACGCGCCGACGCGAGCGTCGTGCGCACCGGCTGCGGCCGCGCCGACATCACGGCCGAATTCACGCCGCACGACCGCGTCGCGCGCTGGCTCGACGAACACGCGTTCGACACCGAGGACACCGTGATGCTGCGCCGTGTGATCGACGCAAACGGCCGTTCGCGTGCGTTCATCAACGGCACCAGCGCGACGCTCGCGCAGCTGCGCGAACTCGGCGAGATGCTCGTCGACATCCATGGCCAGCACGCGCACCAGCTGCTGATGCGGCCCGACGCGCAGCGCGAGCTGTTCGATACGCACGCGGGGCTCGTCGCCGATGCGGCGAACGTCGCACGTGCCTGGCGCGTGTGGCGCGACGCGACGCAGGCGATCGACGCCGCGAAGGCGCACGAGCGCGAGCTGCAACTCGAACGCGAAAAGCTCGCGTGGCAGCTCGCCGAGCTCGACAAGCTCGCGCCGCAGCCCGGCGAATGGGACGAAGTCAGCAACGAGCACAAGCGACTGTCGCATTCGGCGAACCTGATCGAAGGCGTGCGCGGCGCACTCAACGCGCTGTCCGAGTCCGACGATGCGATGCTCGCGCAACTCGGCGCGATCGTGTCGAAACTGCGCAGCCTGGCCGACTACGACACCACGCTCGGCGACGCGCTCGCGTCGCTCGAACCGGCCGAGATCCAGCTGCAGGAAGCCGTCTATTCGCTGTCGCACTACGCGCAGCGCGTCGATCTCGATCCCGAGCGGCTCGCGCAGGTCGAGACGCGCCTCGATGCGCTGCACTCGACCGCCCGCAAGTTCCGGCTGCCGCCCGACACGCTCCACGAGGAACATGCGGCGCGCCGCGCGCAGCTCGCCGCGCTCGACGCGGCCGCCGATCTCGGCGCGCTCGAGGCGACGCAGGCCAAGGCGCGTGAAGCCTATCTCGCCGACGCCCGGCACCTGTCCAAGGCGCGCGCGCAGGCCGCGAAGGTGCTCGGCACGGCCGTCACGGCCGGCATGCAGGAATTGTCGATGGCGGGCGGCAGCTTCGAAGTCGCGCTCGCGCCGCTCGCCGACGGCGGTCCGCACGGGCTCGAACAGGTCGAATTCCGCGTCGCCGGGCACCCGGGCGTGCCGCTGCGACCGCTTGCGAAGGTTGCGTCGGGCGGCGAACTCGCGCGGATCAGCCTCGCGCTCGCGGTCATTGCCAGCGCGGCAAGCCCAACGCCGACATTGATCTTCGACGAAGTCGATACGGGGATCGGCGGCGGCGTCGCCGAAGTGGTCGGTCGCCTGCTGCACCAGCTCGGGCGCGACCGCCAGGTGCTGTGCGTGACGCACCTGCCGCAGGTCGCCGCACGCGGCGACCATCACTTCCAGGTCGCGAAGGGCAGCGACGATCGCGGCGGCACGGTGTCGACGGTCGTCGCACTCGACCGCGCCAACCGGATCGAGGAAGTCGCGCGGATGCTCGGCGGGCTCGAGATCACGGCCACGACGCGCAAGCACGCGAAGGAAATGCTGGCGGCCTGACGCCAGCCATTCGTTATCCGTTCATCGAATGCGAAAAGACCGGCGCACGCGCCGGTCTTTTTTCGCAGGAAGCGGCCGCTTGGGCCCGCCAGCCCTACTCCGCCGAATCGGACATTCGATTCGAACGCCCGATTCGAACACCGGATTCAAACGACAGCTTCAAGCACTCGTTTCAACCGCGCCGAACACACGCTCCCACAGCGCCGTCACCGCCGCCCGCTCGTCGGCCACCACGGCCGGCTCGACGCGCGCCTTCTCCATCCCGTCGAGCCGCAGCTTGTGCTGCAGCTTCCGGTACTTGCGGTACGCGGCGCCGACGCGCTCGGCCTCGTCCTCCCCCATCAGCCCGAAGCGCGCGACCTCGCGCAGCAGCGCGATGTTGCCCGTGTTACGGATCAGCTCGGCGTCGCTCGACGCATGCAGCAGCACCCAGTACTGGACGATGAACTCGATGTCGACCATCCCGCCGCGATCGTGCTTCAGGTCGAACAGCTCGGTCTGGTTCGGATGGCCGGCAAACACCTTGCCGCGCATGTCGACGATCTCCTTCGCGAGCACACTGCCGTCGCGTGGCGTCGTCAGCACCTGCTGGCGGATCGCCTCGAAATCCTCGCCGATCTGCGCATCGCCCGCGCTGTAGCGGGCGCGCGTCAGCGCCTGGTGCTCCCACACCCACGCCGTGTTCGCGGCATCGCCCTCGCGCAGCTGGTAGCGGCGGAACGCATCGAGATCGGTGACGAGCAGCCCGGCCTCGCCGTTCGGCCGCAGCCGCAGGTCGATGTCGAACAGCGCGCCGGCACCGGTCGCGGTCGTGAGCCAGGTGATGAGCCGCCGAGTGAAGGTCGTGTAGACATCCGCCGAGCGCTCGTCGGGGTCGTCGTACAGGAAGATCAGGTCGAGATCCGATGCGTAGCCGAGCTCCTTGCCGCCCAGCTTGCCGTATGCGATCACCGCGAACTTCGGCACGTCGCGATGGCGCTTCGCAAGCTGCGACCAGACCACTTCGATCGTCACGTCGAGCACCGCGTCGGCCAGCTCGGACAACCGGTCGCTCACATGCTCGACCGACAACTGCCCGGCCAGGTCGATCAGCAGGATCCGGAACACTTCCGCGTGCTGTGCATGGCGCAGCAGGTCCATCTGCTGCTCGGGGCCGTCGGCCGCCGCGAGGCGCGCGCGCAGCGCGTCCTTGAACACGGGCCAGTCGAACGGGCTCGCGATCGCCTCGTCGTCGAGCAGTTCGTCGAGCAGCTGCGGATGACGGATCAGGTAGCCGCCGCCCCAGCGCGTCGCGCCGAGCACCGACAGCACGCGGTCGAGCGCGGCCGGATATTCGGTCAGCAGCGCGAGATAGACGCCGCGCCGGCTGACCGTCTCGAGCAGGTCGAACAGGCGCACGATCGTGTCGTCGCGGCGCGCGGCATCGATCTTCGGCGCGGCGTCGAGCGCCCGCTGCGCGACGCTGTCGAAGCGCTGCCGGCTCTTTTCCGGCAACCCCGTGTAGCGCGACGATTGCCAGATCGCGCGCAGCCGCGCGAGCACGGTGGCCGGATCGGCAAAGCCCAGGCCGTCGAGGCGCGCGACCAGCGCGTCGTCCTCGCCGTCGTCGGCCAGCGCGCCGCTCCAGATCCACGCAGCTGCCGTGTCGTCGCCGGCCGCACACGGGGCGCCGCTCACCTTGTCGGCGAAAATCTGGTGGAACTGCGCCTCGACGAAGGTCCGGTGGCCGTCCAGCACCGTCATCAACGCCGCATAGTCGGCAAAGCCGAGCGACGCAGCCAGCGCCGCGCGTTCATCCGGTTCGACCGGCATCGCGTGCGTCTGCGCGTCGTTGCGGTACTGCAGCCGGTGCTCGAGCGTGCGCAGGAAATTGTAAGCATCGGACAGGCGTGCCCGCACGTCCTCGCCGATCAGCCCGCGCGCCTGCGCATGACGCAGTACCGCGAGCGTCGGCCGCACGCGGAATTCGGCATCCTGGCCGCCGCGGATCAGCTGGAACACCTGTGCGCTGAACTCGATCTCGCGGATCCCGCCGCGCCCGAGCTTGATGTCGTCGGCCTTGTCGGGCCGCATCGACGCGCGGCGCGCGGCTTCCTGCCGGATCTGCTGGTGCAGCGACCGGATCGCGCCGATCACGCCGAAATCCAGATAGCGGCGGTAGACGAACGGTTTGACGATCGACTCGAGCTGCGACTCGAGCCGCTGCGCGGCGTCGCTGTCGCCTTCCGACACGAGCCGCCCCTTGATCCACGCATAGCGCTCCCACTCGCGCCCCTGTACGTAGAAATACTCCTCGAGCATCCCGAGGCTGCACACGAGCGGCCCCGAATCGCCGTTCGGGCGCAGCCGCATGTCGACGCGAAACACGTAGCCGTCGGCCGTGACTTCGGACAGCACGCCGATCAGGCGCCGGCCGAGCCGCGTGAAGTATTCCTGCGTGGACAGCGGCGAACGCGTGCCGCCGGTCGTCTCGCCGTCGTCCTCGTAGACGAAGATCAGGTCGATGTCCGACGACACGTTCAGCTCGCGGCCACCGAGCTTGCCCATCCCGACCACGCCGAGCACGACGCGCTGGCCGTCGGCGCCGCGCGGCTCGCCGTACATTGCCTCGAGTTCGGCCGACAACAGCGCGAGCGAGCGCTGCACGGCCACTTCGGCGAGATCGGTCATCGCGCCCGTCACCTCGGCGACGTCGGCCAGCCCGCGCAGGTCGCGCTCCGCGACCGCGCCGAACGTCTCGGCGCGCAGTTGCCGCAGTGCGCGCTTCAGTTGCTCCTCGTTCGGCGCGGCCGTGCCGGCCGGCATCGCGAGCAATTCGGTGAGGCGCGCGTCGAGCTGCGCGCGGCCGAGCGGCGCGGCCGCCCACGCGGCCACCTGCTCGGCGAGCGCGGGCCGCGCGGCAGCCGCGCGGGCAAGGTATCGGGAATAGGACGTGCTGATCAGGGCGGAAGCGTCGGTCATCGAGAAGCGGGCCTGGCGGAAAGGCCGGCCGGCGCGGGCCGGCGCGTGCGCGCCCCGCTGCCGACCGGCCTCATGAACTCGGCGCGGCATCGCGGGACGCACGTGCGTCCGTCGCGAAACCGCGCGCCGGAAAGCCCGTGCCGCGCTGCCGCAACGGCCGCCGGCACGAACCCGTGTGATACATTTCAACGTCAGTCTGCAAAACTACCATATCGCCGCCCGTCCGCCGCATGTCCGACCGTCAGGAATCCGCCGTAGCTGCGCCCGAAGCGGGACCTCCGAAGCACGATCATCCGGTCCTGCGTCGCGTGTTCAGGGTGACGCTGGCAGTCGGGATCGGCACCTACTTCGTCGCGTCCGGCGCGTTCCTCGGGCTGCGCTATGTCCTGCTGCCCCGCATCGACGAATTCCGCCCGCGCATCGAGCGCGCGGTGTCCGACAAGCTCCACGCGCAGCTTTCGATCGGCAAGCTTTCCCCGAACTGGTCCGGCATGCAGCCGGGCGTCGAACTCACGAACCTGACGATCCGCGGCCGCGACGGCAAGGTTGCGCTGTCGGTGCCGCACGCGACGGCCGCGCTGTCGTGGATGTCGCTGCTGCGGCTGTCGCCCGCGCTGTCGAGCCTGATCGTCGACCAGCCCGACCTCGTCGTCGCGCGCGCCGCCGACGGCTCGCTGAGCGTCGCAGGCGTCGGCGTGGCAACCACCCACGGCGGCAACGACACGTTCGGCACCTGGCTGCTGAAGCAGGAAGCGATCGTGCTGCGCGGCGGCACGCTGCGCTGGCGCGACGCGCAACACGACGCACCCGAGCTCGTGCTGTCGGGCATCCGGCTCGCGGTGCTCAACAACGGCCGCGTGCACAAGGTCGCGCTGCAGGCGCCCGCGAACGGCACCCTGCTGCTCGGCCCGCTCGATTTCCGCGCACGCTTCAGGCACAAGCCGCTCGCGCCGATCGGCAAGCCGTCGAACTGGACCGGCGACGCGTACCTGTCGACGGGGCCCGTCGACCTGCAGACGCTGACGCGCTACCTCGACGTGCCACTGACGATCCATGCGGGCCGGATCGACAACGCGATCTGGGCGACCTTCAGCGATGGCCACCTGCGCTCGGCGGGCGGCGACCTGCAGGGCGCCGACGTCGCGCTGCGCGTGCGCCCGACGCAACCGCGGCTCGACGTGCCGACGGTCGGCTTCGGCTGGGACATGGTGCTCGACGCCGGTCACGACTACACGCTGCACCTGACACGCTTCAACGCGGAGCTCGGCCAGCTGCCGCTACCGGACGGCACGCCGCTCGCGCGTTCGCTCGCGCTGTCGACGCTGACGGCGCGCTACCGCGTACCGACCGCGACGCAGGGGCAATTGATCAGCGTCGTCGGCGACCGCGTCGATCTCGGCATCCTCAGCGAGTTCATCCGCGGGCTGCCGCTGCCGGCGCGCCTGCGCAACGAGCTGATCAAGATCGACCCGCGCGGGATGATGCAGAACTATCAAATCGAGGTCGAGCGCGCGAAACCCGCGCGGGCCGACCTCGCCGACGAAGAGCGGCGCACGGGCGCCGCACCGATCGTTCGCTACCGGTTCCTCGGCGACCTGCAGGGCATCAGCTTCGCCGCCCAGGAGCCGCCGCCCGGGCTCTCGCCGCGCGGCCACCCGCGCGCCGGCTGGCCGGGCATCGAGAACCTGTGGGGCCGCGTCGACGCGAACGAAACGGGCGGCAACGCGCATTTCGACACGGTCAATGCGGCCGTCACCGTGCCCGGCGAATTCGACGAACCGCGCCTGACGTTCGACCGGCTGCGCGGCAACGCCAAGTGGGTCATCACGCCCGCGCCCGGCGAGAAGCACGCGCGCGTCGACGTATCGCTGCCCGACCTGCTCGTGTCGAACCCCGATGCCGAAATCGCGGTGTCGGGCTCGTACACGAATCCCGGCTACGGCCGCGGCACGCTCGACCTGCGCGCCGATTTCGCGCGCGCGTCGGTGGCACGCATTCCGCGCTACCTGCCGACCGGGATGTCCGAGCATCTGCGCGACTATCTCGGCCACGCGCTGCAGGACGGCAAGGTGACCAAGGGCGCGTCGATCGTCGCGCGCGGCCCGCTCGAGAAATTCCCGTTCGAACACGAGCCCGACGCCGGCGTGTTCCATATCGTCGCGCCGTTCACCGGCGGCCGCTTCGAGCCGACGCCCTACCCGCCGCGCAAGCTCGCGAACGGCACGCCGAGCGTCTGGCCGGCGCTCGACGGGATCGACGGCGTCTTTGAGCTCACGCAGAACAAGCTGCGCTTCGACATCGACCGCGCGCACTACAAGCGCGTCGCGCTGACGAAGGTCGCGGGCCGTATCGACGATCTCGGCAATCCGTCCCACTCGCCGCTGATCATCGACGGCCATGCACAGGGCCCGCTCGCCGACCTGATCGATTACGCGGACAACAGCTCGCTCGGCACGATGAGCGGCCATATCGGCCAGCGGATCGATGCGCAGGGGCCCGCGTCGCTCGCGCTCAAGATCACGATTCCGCAGCACGTCGCACATCCGCATACGCACATCGAAGGCGCGCTCGCGTTCGGCGGCAACACGCTGTCGACCAGCGGCGTGCCGCCGCTGTCGGCGCTGCGCGGCAGCGTCCGCTTCACCGAGGCCGGCGCGTCGCTGCACGACCTGTCGGGACGCTTCCTCGGCGGCCCGGTGTGCGCGAACGGCAACTTCCAGTCGCATGGTCCGTACACCGTGGACGTCGACGGCCGGCTCGCGCTCGACGCCGCGCGCGGCCTGAACCTGCACGGTCCGGCGGCCGCGCTGCTCGAACACGTGGTCGGCGATGCGCCGTACAAGGTCGCCGTGCGCGGCGCGCCGGGCCGCCTGCCCGACATCAGCGCGCATTCCGACCTGACCGGCGTGGCACTGAATTTCCCCGCGCCGTTCGCGAAACCGGCCGGCACGCCGATGCCGTTCAGCTTCACGCTGCAGCCGGCGCCGCAAGCGGACGGCAAGCGCCTCGAGCATGCCGACCTGACGCTCGGCCCCGTGTCGGCCACCTACCTGCTCGATGCGACGCGCGGCCAGCCGCTGCGCGCGGTGCGCGGTGCGATGGGCATTCACCGGATGCCCGACCTGCCGCAAGACGGCGTGAGCGCGGCCGTGGACGTCAGCGAGCTGGACGCCGACGCGTGGCTCGCGCTCGCCCACACGCTGAAACCCGACACGCCGCGCGCGCCGGAGCCGCAGGCCGCGCCACGCGTCGATTTCGCGAGCTTCGCGCCGAAGCGTTTCGCGCTCCATTTCGGCACGCTGAAGCTGCTCAAGCGCAACTGGGAAAACGTGATCGTCGGTGCGTCGCATGTCGACGATCTCTGGCAGGCGAACATTGCGTCGAACCAGGTGTCGGGCTACCTGTCGTGGGCGCCGGGCGGCGGCCACAACGGCGCAGGCGTGCTGAACGCGCGGCTCGCGAAGCTGGTGGTGCCGCAGAGCGCGCAGCACGACCTCGTCGGCCGTGCGATGAACCTGCCGACGCCGACCGATCGCCCGATGCCGTCGATCGACCTGATCGTCGACCAGGTCGTCGCGCGCGACCACGACATCGGCCGGCTCGTCGTCAACGCACGCAACATCGACGAAGACGGCACGCCCGTGTGGCAGCTCGACAAGCTGGAGCTGTCGAACCCGGCCGCGAAGCTGACGGCGACCGGGAACTGGCGCACGTCGCGCCGCGCGCTCGCCCGCGGCGCTGACGAGAACGACGCGCCGCGCCGCACCGTGTTCGACTTCAAGCTCGACATCGACAACGCGGGCGCACTGCTCGACCGCGTCGGCCTGCCGCGCACGCTCGCGGACGGCCACGGCACGGTGACGGGCAAGGTCGGCTGGCGCGGCGGCCCGACCGCGCTCGATTTCCCGTCGCTCGGCGGCCAGGTCGCGCTCGACCTCGAGCACGGGCAGATCCTGAAGGTCGATCCGGGTGCGGCGAAACTCCTCGGCGTGCTGAGCCTGCAGAGCCTCGCGCGCTTCCTGACGCTGAATTTCCGAGACGTGGTCGGCAAGGGGCTGCCGTTCGACAAGATCACCGGTACCGGCCGGATCTCGAACGGAATCGCGCGCACCGACGATTTCTCGATGATGACGGGGCCCGCGAACGTCACCGTGCGCGGCGCGGTCGATCTCGGCACCGAGACGCAGGACCTGCATGCGCACGTCGCGCCGAAAATCAGCGCGGGCGCAGCCGCGATCGGGGCGGCCATCATCAATCCGCTGCTCGGCATCGGCGTGCTGGCCGCGAACTACGCGCTGTCGGAGACGCTGTCGCACGCGTTCGCGCTCGACTACGCGATCACCGGCTCGTGGGCGCACCCGCATATCGAGCGGGTGCGGGGCGATCAGGGTAAGATGAATCACGGTCCGGCCGATGCAGCGAACCCGAGTCATTGAGCCGCGCATGGCGCCGGGCCGCACCCCATTTATGATGCAACCGATCCCGCGATGACCGACCACACCCGTTCCGCCACACCCTTCCGGGTTGCCGCGCTGCAGATGGTGAGCACGCCGGACGTCACACGCAATCTCGCCGAAGCGCGCCGCCTGATCGCGGAAGCCGCCGGCGAAGGCGCACAGCTCGTGCTGCTGCCCGAGTATTTCTGCTTCATGGGCCATCGCGACACCGACAAGCTCGCGCTCGCCGAGCCGTATCAGGACGGCCCGATCCAGCGCTTCCTCGCGGACGCCGCGCGCCGCCACGGCATCTGGGTGATCGGCGGCACGCTGCCGCTGAAGGCGCCCGAGCCCGATCGCGTGCTGAACACGACGCTCGTGTTCGATCCGTCCGGCAACGAGGCCGCGCGCTACGACAAGATCCACCTGTTCAACTTCGAGAAAGGCGACGAATCGTTCGACGAGGCCCGCACGATCCGCGCGGGCGACACCGTCGTCGCGTTCGACGCGCCGTTCGGGCGGGTCGGCCTGTCGGTCTGTTACGATCTTCGCTTTCCGGAGCTGTATCGCCGGATGGGCGACTGCGCGCTGATCGTCGTCCCGTCGGCATTTACGTACACGACCGGCCGTGCGCACTGGGAAACGCTGCTGCGCGCGCGGGCCGTCGAGAACCAGTGCTACGTGCTCGCGGCCGCGCAGGGCGGCAAGCACGAGAACGGCCGGCGCACCTGGGGCCACAGCATGCTGATCGACCCGTGGGGCGAGATCGTCGCGGTCCGCGATGTCGGCGCGAGCGTCGTGCTCGGCGCGATCGATCCGCAACGCATTGCCGACGTGCGCCAGAGCCTGCCCGCGTGGCGGCACCGCGTACTGACCTGAATTCGCCGCGCCGCTTGAAACGCCGCGCGGCCAACCCATCTGCCCAGCAGCACCCGACAACTTTTTGAGAAACCCCGATATCCGCATGAACATCATCGAACCCGGCATCCGCAACCTCGCGCTGGCGAAGGACATCCTGCTCACGCCGTACGGCCTCGACGAAAGCCTGCTCACGCGCACGATCGCCGATATCTTCACGCACCGCGTCGACTACGCGGACCTGTACTTCCAGGCGACCCGCAGCGAAGCGTGGAGCCTCGAGGAAGGCATCGTCAAATCGGGCAGCTTCAGCATCGACCAGGGCGTCGGCGTGCGCGCGGTCGCGGGCGACCGCACCGCGTTCGCGTACTCGGACGACCTGTCGCCGGAAGCGATCGCGCAAGCCGCCGCGGCCACCAAGGCGATCGCGGCAGCCGGTGGCGGCCGCCAGAAGATCAAGGCCGCGACGTCGCTAAAGGGCATCTCGGGCCGCGACCTGTACCTGCCGTCCGATCCGCTCGCGTCGCTCGACGCGACGGCCAAGGTCAAGCTGCTCGAGCGCATCGAGCAGATGGCGCGCGGGCGCGACCCGCGCATCACGCAGGTGATGGCCGGCCTCGCCGGCGAATACGACGTCGTGCTGGTCGCACGCAGCGACGGCGCGCTCGCGGCCGACATCCGTCCGCTCGTGCGCGTGTCGGTCACCGTGATCGCCGAGCAGAACGGCCGCCGCGAGATCGGCTCCGGCGGCGGCGGCGGCCGCTTCGACTACGGCTACTTCACCGACGATGTCCTGTCGCGCTACGTCGACGACGCCGTGCACGCCGCACTCGTCAACCTCGACGCCCGCCCCGCACCGGCCGGCGCGATGACGGTCGTGCTCGGGCCGGGCTGGCCGGGCGTGCTGCTGCACGAGGCGATCGGCCACGGCCTCGAAGGCGACTTCAACCGCAAGGGTTCGTCCGCGTTCGCGGGCCGGATCGGCGAGCGGGTTGCAGCCAAGGGCGTGACCGTCGTCGACGACGGCACGCTGCCGAACCGCCGCGGTTCGCTGAACATCGACGACGAAGGCAACCCGACGCAGTGCACGACGCTGATCGAGGACGGCATCCTGAAGGGGTACATCCAGGACACGCTGAACGCGCGCCTGATGAAGATGCCGGTCACGGGCAACGCGCGGCGCGAGTCGTACGCGGCGCTGCCGATGCCGCGCATGACGAACACGTACATGCTGAACGGCGACAAGGATCCGCAGGAAATCATCGCGTCGGTGAAGAACGGCCTGTACGCGGTGAACTTCGGCGGTGGCCAGGTCGACATCACGAACGGCAAGTTCGTGTTCTCGGCATCCGAGGCGTACATGATCGAGAACGGCAAGATCACCTACCCGGTGAAGGGCGCGACGCTGATCGGCAGCGGCCCCGAATCGCTGAAGGACGTGAGCATGATCGGCAACGACATGTCGCTCGACTCGGGTGTCGGCGTGTGCGGCAAGGAAGGCCAGAGCGTGCCGGTCGGCGTCGGCCAGCCGACCCTGCGGATCGACCGGATGACGGTCGGCGGTACGGCATAACCGCATCGCAGCGCAGACAATCCGCGTATTTTGAAGAAAACGCGCGGATTTTCCGCATTTTCGACCGATCCCGGTTGCCAGCGGCCCGGCGACGCGGTATAAATTCCGAATCAACTTTTTTGACGAACCGAATTCCCGTCATGTCCGCCAAGTTTTACTTTTACTTTTTTTGGTATCTCAGACCGCTGGCGGATCGAGAGGGTTGATGGCGCGTAAAGCGCAACCGAAATTCCCGAAAAAACCGCCGGCGAACCCGGCGGTTTTTTTTCGCCCTTCGCCACCCGGTTGCCGCCGCAGCGGTCCCGCGGCCCCGACCGAAACCACTGAATCGCTTGAATTGATGAATCTGCCGCACGCCCACTGATCGAACGGCGCCCGGAACCAAGGAGAAACAGCATGCCCCCGCACAACACCGACGACGTCCGCATTCGCGAACTCAAGGAACTGACGCCGCCCGCCCACCTGATCCGCGAATTCGCGTGCTCCGAAGCCGCGTCCGAGCTGATCTACAACTCGCGCCAGTCGATGCACCGCATCCTGCACGGGATGGACGACCGGTTGATCGTCGTCGTCGGGCCGTGCTCGATCCATGACACGAAGGCGGCGATCGAATACGCGGGCCGGCTCGTGAAGGAGCGCGAGCGCTTCAAGGGCGAACTGGAAATCGTGATGCGCGTGTACTTCGAGAAACCGCGCACGACGGTCGGCTGGAAGGGGCTCATCAACGATCCGCACCTCGACAACAGCTTCAAGATCAACGAAGGGCTGCGCACCGCGCGCGAGCTGCTGCTGCAGATCAACGAGATGGGGCTGCCGGCCGCGACCGAATACCTCGACATGATCAGCCCTCAATACATCGCCGACCTGATCTCGTGGGGCGCGATCGGCGCGCGCACGACCGAGTCGCAGGTACACCGCGAGCTCGCGTCGGGGCTGTCGTGCCCGGTCGGCTTCAAGAACGGTACCGACGGCAACGTGAAGATCGCGGTCGACGCGATCAAGGCCGCATCGCAGCCGCACCATTTCCTGTCGGTGACGAAGGGCGGCCACTCGGCGATCGTGTCGACGGCCGGCAACGAGGACTGCCATGTGATCCTGCGCGGCGGCAAGGCGCCGAACTACGACGCGGACAGCGTGAACGCCGCCTGCGCGGACATCGGCAAGGCCGGCCTCGCCGCGCGCCTGATGATCGACGCGAGCCACGCGAACAGCTCGAAGAAGCACGAGAACCAGATCCCCGTTTGTGCGGACATCGGCCGCCAGATCGCGGCCGGCGACGCCCGCATCGTCGGCGTGATGATCGAGTCGCACCTCGTCGAGGGCCGCCAGGACCTGAAGGAAGGCTGCGAACTGACCTACGGCCAGAGCATCACCGACGCGTGCATCGCGTGGGACGACAGCGTGAAGGTGCTCGAAGGCCTCGCGGAATCGGTCAAGGCACGCCGCGTCACGCGCGGCAGCGGCAACTGACGGACGCAAACCGGCTGCACCGCGTGGCCCCCGCCTGCCGGCGGGTTGGCCATGCGGTCAGCCCGCGGTCGTCGTGTCGTTCCGCTGGACTAGCCAACATCATCCAGCTACCCAGCGAATCGACCATGCCGACCGTCAACATGCACGACTATTGGCCGCCGACCGCCGGCCGGTACGTCATTCGAGCGCGCCCGAACCGAAGATCTCGGTGTTGATGCGTTCCGGCGCGACGCCCAGCGCGACCAGCGCATCGCGTTGTGCCTTCATGAACGCGATCGGGCCGCAGACGTAGTAGTCGGCGTCCGGCACCAGCGCGTAGTGCTGCACGCGTTCCGGCGTGAGGCGCCCTTCCAGGTCATGGTCGACGCCGACGCGATCGTTCGGGCCGACCAGCTCGTACAGCACCGTCCGCTTGACGTTCGCATGCGTGCGCACCGTGTCGTTCAGCCAGTCGCGGAACGCATGCACCGCGCCCGAGCGGCATGCATGGACGAACCGCACTTCACGCGGACTACCTTCCTCGACCAGCGTCGACGCCATCGACACCATCGGCGTCAGGCCGACCCCGCCGGAGATCAGCACGACCGGCGTCTCGACGCCACGCTTCAGCGAGAATTCGCCCATCGGCGCAGTGACCTCGACGATCGCGCCCTCTTCCACACCGTCGTGCATCAGCGTCGACACCTTGCCGGCCGGGATCACTTCCGGCTGGCCGCCCTCGCGCTTTACCGAAATGCGCAGCCACTTGCCGTGCGGCGCATCGGACAGGCTGTACTGGCGCGGCTGGTCGACGCCGAGATCGCCGACGAAACGCTTCACCGTGAGGTACTGGCCCGGCTCGAAGGTCGGCGCCGCGCCGCCGTCGGCGGGCGTCAGGTAGAACGACGTGATCTCGTCGCTCTCGCGCACCTTGCGTGCGACCTTGAACGGGCGGAAGCCGCTCCACGCGGCGCCCGCGTACAGGTCGGCCTCGACGCCGATCAGGATCTGCGCGAGCTGGCCGTACGCGACGCGCCATGCCTCGAGCGTCTCGGCATCGACCGCGTCGCCGAGCACTTCGACGATCGACGCGAGCAGGTTCTCGCCGACGATCGGGTAATGCTCCGGGCGGATGTTCAGGCTCGCGTGCTTGTGCGCGATGTGCGACACCGCCCCGCCCAACGCACCGAGATTGTCGATGTTCGCCGCATACGCATAAACGGCCTTCGCGAGCGTTTCCGGCTGGCTGCCGGTCTTCTGGTGCGTCTGGTTGAACAGGTTCTTCAGTTCCGGATGGCGCGCGAACATGCGCTGGTAGAAGTGCTTCGTGATCGTCGCGCCGTGAACGGCAAGAACAGGGGCAGTGGCCTTCACGCGAGCCATCTGGTCAGCGGTGATGTGGGTCATGTTCGTTCTCCGTTAAACATGCACACACAATACATGTTTAAAAACAAGCTTTCCTCGGGCAAATTGTCGCAGTGCGCAAACGTACCGCGACGGATTAGCGGACGCGGCCGCGCTCCCACAGCACGTCCGCCCCGCCGCCGGCACGGTTCAACACGCGCGCCAGCACGAACAACAGGTCGGACAGCCGGTTCACGTAGCGCCGCGGTGCGTCATTGAGCGTGTCGGAGCGCCCGAGCGCGACGATCGAGCGCTCCGCACGGCGGCACACCGTCCGGCACACGTGCGCGAGCGACGCCGCGCGCGAGCCGGCCGGCAGGATGAATTCCTTCAATGGCGGCAGCGTCGCGTTGTAGTCGGCAAGCCACTGGTCGAGGCGCGCGAGATGCGTGTCGTCGAGCACCGTGTGGCCGGGAATGCACAACTCGCCGCCGAGATCGAACAGGTCGTGCTGGATCGTGACGAGCGCCGTGCGCACGTCGTCCGGCAGCGTCTCGGCGAGCAGCACGCCGAGGTTCGAATTCAGTTCGTCGACGTCGCCGATCGCCGCGATCCGCGCGTCGTCCTTGCCGATGCGCCGTCCGTCGCCGAGGCCGGTGGTGCCGTCGTCGCCGGTGCGCGTGGCGATCTTGCTCAAGCGGTTGCCCATGCGAATGTCCTCTCGTGCGCGGCCGTGATGCGGCCCGGTTGGCTGGAACGCGATTATCGCAGCCCGCGGCGGCGGGCGCAGCGGACGTTACAGCGTAGAATGGGCCGAAAGTTCGACAAGCCGTCAGGAGACATTCGTGAATCACCCTGCCCCGCCGGCCACCATGCGCCGTCCGCTGCCTCCCGCCATGCTCGATGCGCTGCGCGCCGCCTTCGGCGAGCGCGTGTCGACCGCCGACGCGGTCCGCGCGCACCACGGCCGCGACGAATCGCCGTTCGATCCGCAACTGCCCGATGCCGTCGTGTTCGCGCACAGCGCGGACGACGTGCGCGAAGTCGTGTCGCTGTGCTCGCTCTACAGCGTGCCGCTGATTCCGTACGGCGCCGGCTCGTCGCTCGAAGGCCATCTGCTCGCGGTGCGCGGCGGCGTGTCGCTCGACCTGTCGGAAATGAACCGCGTGCTGTCGATCAACGCCGAAGACCTGACCGTGACGGTCGAGCCGGGCATCACGCGCAAGGCGCTCAACGAAGCGCTGCGCGACACCGGCCTGTTCTTCCCGATCGATCCGGGCGCCGACGCCAGCATCGGCGGAATGACCGCGACCCGCGCATCGGGTACCAACGCCGTGCGCTACGGCACGATGCGCGAGAACGTGCTCGGCCTGACCGCGGTGCTCGCCGACGGCCGCGTGGTGAAAACCGGCTCGCGCGCGCGCAAGTCGTCGGCAGGCTACGACCTCACGCGCCTGTTCGTCGGCTCCGAAGGCACGCTCGGCGTGATCACCGAAATCACGCTGCGCCTGCACCCGCTGCCGGAAGCCGTGTCGGCCGCGATCTGCACGTTCCCGACGATGGGCGACGCGGTGCGCACCGTGATCGAGACGATCCAGATCGGCGTGCCGATCGCGCGCGTTGAGTTCGTCGATGCGCTCGCCGTGCGCTCGATCAACCGCCATTCGAACCTGACGCTCACCGAAGCGCCGACGCTGTTTTTCGAATTCCACGGCACCGAGGCCGGCGTGAAGGAGCAGGCCGAACTCGTGCAGACGCTCGCCGGCCAGAACAACGGCCAAGGCTTCGAATGGGCGACACGCCCCGAAGACCGTACCCGGCTCTGGGCCGCGCGCCACAACGCGTACTTCGCGATGCTGCAGCTGAAACCGGGCTGCCGCGCGGTGACGACCGACGTGTGCGTGCCGATCTCGCAGCTCGCCGCGTGCGTCGAGGAAACCGAAGTCGACCTGCGCGCGTCGTCGCTGCCCTGCCCGATCGTCGGCCACGTCGGCGACGGCAATTTCCACGTCGCGATCCTGATCGATCCCGACAAGCCCGAGGAACTCGCGGAAGCCGAACACATCAACGACCGGATCGTCGAGCGCGCGCTGCGCCTCGGCGGCACCTGCACGGGCGAGCACGGCGTCGGGCTGCACAAGATGCGCTTTCTGCCGAAGGAGCACGGCGACAACGCGATCGACACGATGCGGGCGATCAAGCTCGCGCTCGATCCGCGCAACCTGATGAATCCAGGCAAGATTTTCACGTGCTGAGACGGCGGCGCGACGCCGCGCCGCCTGCTGCAGGAGACCCAATGAACGCTCCCGTCGAACTGTCGAGCGCCGCCCGCGCGCAGCGTCAGCGCGAAGTCGTGCAGGCGCTGATGGCCGTGCTGCCGACGCACTGCCTGCTGTACCGCGACGAAGACACCGCGCCGTACGAATGCGACGGCCTGTCGGCGTACCGCCGCCTGCCGCTCGCGGTCGCGCTGCCGGAAACGGAATCGCAGGTGCAGCGGATCGTGCAGATCTGCCGCCGCATGGAAGTGCCGATCGTGCCGCGCGGCGCGGGCACGAGCCTGTCGGGCGGCGCGCTGCCGATCGCGCTCGGCGTCGTGCTGTCGCTCGCGCGCTTCACGCGCATCGTCGAAGTCGATCCGTACGCGCGCACGGCGACCGTGCAGCCCGGCGTGCGCAACCTCGCGATCTCGGAAGCCGCCGCGCCGTATGGCCTCTATTACGCGCCCGATCCTTCGTCGCAGATCGCCTGCACGATCGGTGGCAACGTCGCGGAAAACTCCGGCGGCGTCCATTGCCTGAAATACGGGCTGACCGTGCACAACGTGATGCGCGTGCGTGCGGTGACAATCGACGGCGAGATCGTCGAATTCGGCTCGCTCGCGCTCGACATGCCGGGCCTCGACCTGCTCGCGGTGATGATCGGCAGCGAGGGGATGTTCGCGATCGTCACCGAGGTCACGGTGAAGCTGATCCCGAAGCCGCAAACGGCCCAGCTCGTGATGGCGAGCTTCGACGACGTCGTCAAGGGCGGCGAGGCCGTCGCGGCGATCATCGCGTCGGGCATCATCCCGGCCGGGCTCGAGATGATGGACAAGCCGGCCACGCAGGCCGTCGAGGCGTTCACGCACGCGGGCTACGACCTCGATGCGAAAGCGATCCTGCTGTGCGAATCGGACGGCACGCCGGAAGAAGTCGCCGAGGAGATCGTGCGGATGACGGCCGTGCTGCGCGAACACGGCGCGACGCGCATCCAGATATCGCGCAACGAACAGGAGCGGCTGCGCTACTGGTCGGGCCGCAAGAATGCATTTCCGGCCGCCGGCCGCATTTCCGCGGACTATTACTGCATGGACGGCACCGTGCCGCGCCGCGCGATCGGCCCGCTGCTCGCGCGCATCGAACAACTCGAGACGCGCTACGGGCTGCGCTGCATCAACGTGTTCCATGCGGGTGACGGCAACATGCACCCGCTGATCCTGTACAACGCGAACGATCCGGACGAGTTGCACCGCGCCGAGCAGTTCGGCGCGGAAATCCTCGAATGCTGCGTGGAATTCGGCGGCAGCGTGACGGGCGAGCACGGCGTCGGCATCGAGAAGCTCAATTCGATGTGCGTACAGTTCTCGCCGCAGGAGCGCGACGCGTTCTTCGCGGTCAAGCGCGCATTCGATCCGGCCGGCCTGCTGAACCCGGACAAGGGTATCCCGACCCGCGCGCGCTGCGCAGAGTACGGCCGCCAGCATGTGCGCGGCGGGCTGCTGCCGCACCCCGACCTGCCGCGCTTCTGAGCGGTGCGCGGGTCGCGGTCCGTGCCCGCGCGGCCCGTTCGCGCGGTGACGCGAGCATACGATCCGCGATACGGGGCTTAGGGATAGTCGCGATGTGGAATCGCGCCACCCCGGTACAATCGACCGAACAACAAGTCGAGGCAGCAACAGAACATGGAAGAGGACGACATCGTCGCCGGATGGGCCGAGCGCATTCGCGCAGCCAGTGCCGACGGCCGGCCGCTGCGGATTCGCGGCGGCGGCACCAAGGACTGGTACGGCCAGGCGCTCGAGGGCGAAATACTCGACACGCGCGCGTTTCAGGGCATCGTGTCGTACGACCCGGCCGAACTCGTCGTCACGGTGCGCGCGGGCACGCCGCTCGCGCAGCTTGAAACCGTCCTCGCCGAGTGCGGCCAGATGCTGCCGTTCGAGCCGCCGCACTTCGGCCGCGCGGCCACGGTCGGCGGCTGCGTCGCGGCCGGTCTCGCGGGCCCGCGCCGCGCCACCTGCGGCGCACCGCGCGATTTCGTGCTCGGCCTCACGCTGATGAACGGCCGCGGTGAAATGCTGCGCTTCGGCGGGCAGGTCGTGAAGAACGTCGCCGGCTACGACGTGTCGCGGCTGATGGCCGGCGCGCTCGGCACGCTCGGGCTGATGCTCGACCTGTCGATCAAGGTGCTGCCGATGCCCGTCGCCGAGGTCACGCTGAAGTTCGAGATGACCGCGACCGATGCGGTACGCAAGCTCAACGAATGGGGCGGCCATCCGCTGCCCGTCAGCGCGAGCGCCTGGCGCAACGGCACGCTCGTGCTGCGCCTGTCGGGCGCCGAGGCGGCCGTGAAATCAGCAAAGACGCTGCTCGGCGGCGAAGTCGTCGACGCGGTCGAAGCCGAGCGCTTCTGGGCCGGCCTGCGCGAGCATACCGACCCGTTCTTCAACGGCATCCCGCCCGGTTACGCACTATGGCGCCTCGCGCTGCCGTCGATCACCGAACCGATGCACCTGCCCGGCACCCAGCTGATGGAATGGGGCGGCGCGCAGCGCTGGTGGATCACCGACGCCGATGCGCAGACCGTACGCATGAGCGCGAAGCAGGCCGGTGGCCACGCGACGCTGTTTCGCGCGGGCGACGCGTACGACCGCAGCGCGGGCGTGTTCACGCCGCTTCCCGCCCCGATGATGAAAATCCACCGCGGGCTGAAGGCCGCGTTCGATCCCGCGCGCATCTTCAACCGCGGCCGGCTCTACCCTGATCTTTGAGCGATGCAAACGAACCTCGCCGATTTCATCCGCAACACGCCCGACGGCGACGAGGCCGACGCGATCCTGCGCAAGTGCGTGCACTGCGGGTTCTGCACCGCGACCTGCCCGACCTACCAGCTCCTCGGCGACGAACTCGACGGCCCGCGCGGACGCATCTACCTGATCAAGCAGATGGTCGAAGGCGCGCCCGTGACGCGCAGCACGCAGCAGCACCTCGACCGCTGCCTCACGTGCCGCAGCTGCGAGACGACCTGCCCGTCCGGCGTCCAGTACGGCCGGCTCGTCGAGATCGGCCGCAAGCACGTCGAAGCACAGGTGCAGCGCCCCGCGCAGCAGCGGCTCATGCGCCGCGTGCTCGCGAGCCTCGTGCCGAACGCCGCGCTGTTCTCGCCGGTGATGCGGCTCGGCCAGCATGTCCGGCCGCTGCTGCCGAAGCGGCTGCGCGACAAGGTGCCGCCGCGCACGCGGCTGCTCGAATGGCCGCACCGCACGCATCCGCGCAAGATGCTGATGCTCGGCGGCTGCGTGCAGCCGTCGATGCTGCCGAACATCAACATCGCGACCGCGCGCGTGCTCGACGCGCTCGGCATCGAGACGGTCGTCGCGCCCGACGCGGGCTGCTGCGGCGCGATCCGCCTGCACCTGAACTATCACGACGAAGCGCTCGACGACGCACGCCGCAACATCGACGCATGGTGGCCTCACGTCGAACAGGGCGCCGAGGCGATCGTGATGAACGCATCGGGCTGCGGCGCGACGGTGCTCGAATACGCGCACCTGCTGCGCGACGATCCGGCTTACGCGGAGAAGGCGCAGCGCATCGTGTCGCTGACGCGCGACATCTCCGACGTGCTGCTCGCGTTCGAGGCCGAACTCGCGACGCTCGCGCGGCGCCGCGCGATCCATACGGTCGCGTACCACCCGCCGTGCACGCTGCAGCACGGCCAGCAGTCGCGCGGCAAGGTCGAGCGGCTGCTCGAGACGCTCGGCATCGACGTGCGGCTGCCGGCCGACAGCCATCTGTGCTGCGGTTCGGCCGGCACCTATTCGCTGACGCAGCCGTCGCTGTCGTACCGGTTGCGCAAGCAGAAGCTGCTGAAGCTGCAGGCACTCGAACCGCAGATGATCGTGTCGGGCAACATCGGCTGCATCGCGCACCTGCAGAGCGGCACGCAGATTCCGGTCGCCCACTGGGTCCAGCTCGTCGAGCATTTGCTGTACGGCTAGCGCGACGGGCCGCCGCAGCCGGATCTCGCGCGCGGCGTCCGTATAATGAGCGGATCGATGCGCAGCGTGCCGCGGCGCATCGGCTTCATGCCCGCTTCCGTGCCAGCTTTCGTGCCCGTCATGTCCGATCTCGCCGCCCGTCTCGAATCCGTTCATCGCCGCATCGCCGACGCCGCCCGCGCGGCCGGCCGCGATCCCGCCACCGTGTCGTTGCTCGCCGTCTCGAAAACGTTTCCTGCCGCCGACGTGCGCGCCGCGCATGCGGCCGGGCAACGCGCATTCGGCGAAAACTACGTGCAGGAATCGATCGACAAGATCGACGCGCTCGCCGACCTGCGCACGAGCCTCGAATGGCATTTCATCGGGCCGCTGCAATCGAACAAGACGCGCCCGGTCGCCGAGCGCTTCGACTGGGTTCATTCGGTCGACCGGCTGAAGATCGCGCAGCGCCTGTCGGAACAGCGCCCCGCGCACCTGCCGCCGCTCAACGTGTGCGTGCAGGTGAACATCAGCGGCGAGGCGTCGAAGAGCGGCGTCGCGCCGGCCGACGTGGCCGAGGTCGCACGCGCGGTCGCCGCGCTGCCGTCGCTGCGGCTGCGCGGCCTGATGGCGATTCCCGAACCGGCCGGCGACACCGAAGCGCAACGCGCACCGCACCGCGCACTGCGCGCGCTGTTCGACACGTTGCGCGCCGACGGCCTGCCGCTCGACACGCTGTCGATGGGCATGTCCGCCGATCTCGACGCGGCCGTGCTCGAAGGTGCGACGATCGTGCGCGTCGGCACCGCGATCTTCGGCGCGCGCGATTATTCGCACTGAACGCCGCGCCCTTTTCCGCCTTTCCGTTCACTCACTTGCTCATTCGGACATCATGAAAATCGCATTCATCGGCGGCGGCAACATGGCCGCGGCCCTGATCGGCGGCCTGATCAAGCGCGGCGTCGCCGCCGACGGCCTGTATGCCATCGACGTCAACGAAGACGTTCGCGCGCGCGCCGCGCAGCAATTCGGCATCCGCACCGGCGCGGCGATCGACGCGACGCTCGCCGGTTACGACGCGGTCGTGCTCGCGGTGAAGCCGCAGGTGCTGAAGGACGTCGCGCAGGCGCTCGCACCGCACCTGACGTCGCAGCTCGTGATCAGCATCGCGGCCGGCATCCGCGGCACGGATCTCGCGCGCTGGCTCGGCGACTACGCACGCGTCGTGCGCACGATGCCGAACACGCCCGCGCTGGTCGGCATGGGCGTGACGGGCCTCGCCGCGCTGCCGGGCGTCGACGCGGCGCGCCGCGAACTCGCATCGAACGTGCTCGGCGCGGTCGGCGAGATCGTGTGGTTCGACGACGAATCGCAGCTTGACGCCGTCACGGCCATTTCGGGCAGCGGCCCCGCTTACGTGTTCTATTTCATCGAAGCGCTGCAGGAAGCCGCGCGCCGCCTCGGCATGAACGACGAACAGGGCCGCGCGCTCGCGGTCGCGACGTTCACGGGCGCCGCGCAACTGGCCGCGCAATCGGGCGAGCCGGCGAGCGTGCTGCGCGAGCGCGTGACGTCGAAAGGCGGCACGACGGCCGCCGCGCTCGCGGCGTTCGACGCGCAGGGCGTGAAGGAAGCGATCGTGCGCGGCGCGCTCGCGGCCGAAGCGCGTGCGAAGGAAATGGGCGACGAACTCGGCCGGGCGTAAGCGCCGCGACCGCCCGGGCTTCCCTTCCGGCACCGGCAACAAAAAAGCGGCCTCGGCCGCTTTTTTGTTGGCATCGCGCGCCGGCGCGTGACCGCTTCAGTTGCCCGCCGGACCCGCCAGCAAGTAATGCGCGGCGATCCCCGCGAACAGCACGCCGCCGAGCCAGTTGTTGTGCCGGAATGCCGCGAAGCACGGCATCCGTTCGCGATCCTTGATCAGCGTGTAGTGATACAGCGCGCAGCCGACCGCGGCCGCCCAGCCGGCCCAGTACACGAGACCGAAGCCGAGCGTCACGCCGACCCACACGTAGATGCCGAGCGTCGCCGCATAGCATGCCATCACGGCCGCGACGTCGAAGCGGCCGAACGTCAGCGCGGACGTGCGGATGCCGATCTTGATGTCGTCGTCGCGGTCGACCATCGCGTACTCGGTGTCGTATGCAACCGACCAGAAGATGTTCGCGACCAGCATCACCCACGCGATCGTCGGCACCGTGTCCTGCACGGCCGCGAACGCCATCGGAATGCCGAAGCCGAACGCAATGCCCAGATAGGCCTGCGGAATCGCGAAGAAGCGCTTCATGAACGGATACGAGCCCGCGACGAACAGCGCGACGACGGACAGCTCCTTCGTCAGCGTGTTCAGCGGCAGGATCAGCAGGAACGCGATGAACGACAGCCCGACCGCGATCGTGACGGCCTCCCATGCCTGGATCTTGCCCGACGTCAGCGGCCGGTCGGCCGTGCGCTTCACATGGCGGTCGAAATCGCGGTCGGCGTAATCGTTCATCGCGCAGCCGGCCGAGCGCATCAGCAGCGTGCCGAGCGTGAAGATCACGAGCAACGGCCAGCGCGGGTGGCCATCCGACGCGATCCACAGCGCGTTGAGCGTCGGCCACAGCAGCAGCAGGCTGCCGATCGGCTTGTCCATCCGGACGAGCCGTAAATACAAGGGAAAGCGGGCAAGCATGGCGAAGCACCGGGAAGATAACCCCGGCATTTTAGAGCCGAGCGGCCCTTCGCGTCATGTCGGGACGGCCCGCAGCCGGCTGGCGGCGGACGCGCATACACCGCCCGGGCCCGCTGCACGCGGCTGGGCAGCGACGCGCATCAATCAAGGGACAGATTCGACACCTCGGCAGACCGGATCGAAGGGCGCCTCCCCGGCCGTGCCGCGCCTACGCGAGCAGCGACCGCAGCATCCACGCGGTCTTTTCATGCGTCTGCAGGCGCTGCGTCAGCAGGTCGGCAGTCGGTTCGTCGCTCGCCGCATCGGCGATCGGGAAGATGTCGCGCGCGGTGCGCACGACCGTCTCGTGTCCTTCGACGAGCTGGCGGATCATCTCCTCGGCGGCCGGCACCCCCTTCGCTTCCGGCACCGACGACAGTTTCGCGAAATCGGCGAACGTGCCGGGCGCGACGACGCCGAGCGTACGAATGCGCTCGGCGACCGAATCGACCGCGAGCCACAGTTCGTTGTACTGCGCCTCGAACATCAGGTGCAGCGTGTTGAACATCGGACCCGTGACGTTCCAGTGGAAGTTGTGGGTCTTCAGGTACAGAGAAAACGTATCGGCGAGCAGGCGCGACAGGCCGTCCGCGATCTTCTTGCGATCCTTGTCGCCGATGCCGATGTTGATCGGCGTGGCGCGAGCCTTCCTGTTCATGTTACGGACTCCTTATTCAATGAGCCAAGGCAATGAAAGCGAATCGGGCTACCTTCCTGCCGACCCCGCGCCGCGTTCAGGCGGCCGCGATCGCGCGCAGCGCTTGCGACACCAGTTCGGCCACACCGCCGATCACGATCGCGAATCCCACTACATACCGCGCGATCTCGGCCGGCGCCCGCACCTTTGGCGCCGCCAGTGCGGCGCGCATGTTCAATATCATTTGCGTCATGATCGTCACTCCTTCAACGAAACCCGTGGTCCAGTAGAAACGGCCGGTCGGACGACCGGCCGTTTCCCGTTACTGCCTCACTGCGCTACTGCACGGCGACGTTCATGCGAGGTCGAAGCGGTCGAGGTTCATCACCTTGTTCCAGGCCGCGACGAAGTCGCGTGCAAACTTCTCCTTCGCGTCGCCGCTGCCGTACACCTCGGCCAGCGCACGCAGTTGCGCATGCGAGCCGAAGATCAGGTCGACGCGCGTGCCCGTCCACTTGACCTTGCCCGTCGCGCGATCGCGCCCTTCGAACACGTCGTTCGCGGCCGACACCGGCTTCCATTCCGTGCCCATGTCGAGCAGGTTCACGAAGAAGTCGTTCGTCAGCGCTTCCGGACGATCGGTGAACACGCCGTGCTTCGCGTCGCCCGCATTCGCACCGAGCACACGCAGGCCACCGACCAGCACCGTCATTTCCGGCGCGCTCAACGTCAGCAGTTGCGCCTTGTCGACCAGCAGCGCCTCGGCCGGCGTCTTGTACGCGTGCTTCAGGAAGTTGCGGAAACCATCCGCGACCGGTTCGAGCACGGCCATCGCTTCGATGTCGGTCTCTTCCTGCGTCGCATCCGCACGGCCCGGTGCAAACGGCACCGTCACCGCGACGCCCGCGTTCTTCGCTGCCTGCTCGACGCCGGCCGCACCGGCCAGCACGATCAGGTCGGCGAGCGACACCTTCTTGCCGCCCGTCTGCGCGTCGTTGAACGCCTTCTGTACGCCCTCGAGCGTCGCGAGCACCTTCGCGAGTTCAGCCGGACGGTTCACTTCCCAGTCCTTCTGCGGGGCCAGGCGGATACGGGCACCGTTCGCGCCACCGCGCTTGTCCGAGCCGCGGAACGTTGCAGCCGACGCCCATGCGGTCGACACGAGCTGCGACACCGACAGACCCGATGCCAGCACCTTCGCCTTCAGCGCGGCGATGTCGGCATCGTCGATCAGCTTGTGGTCGACGGCCGGGATCGGGTCCTGCCACAGCAGATGCTCGGCCGGCACTTCCGGGCCGAGATAACGGGCGCGCGGCCCCATGTCGCGGTGCGTGAGCTTGAACCATGCACGCGCGAACGCGTCGGCAAACTCGGCAGGGTTCTCGTAGAAGCGGCGCGAGATTTTTTCGTAGGCCGGGTCGAAACGCAGCGACAGGTCGGTCGTCAGCATCGTCGGGCGATGCTTCTTCGACGCGTCGAACGCATCCGGGATCACGTCGCCGGCATCCTTCGCGACCCACTGGTGCGCGCCGGCCGGGCTCTTCGTCAGCTCCCACTCGTAGCTGAACAGGTGCTTGAAGAAGTCGTTGCTCCACTTGGTCGGCGTCGACGTCCACGTGACCTCGAGACCGCTCGTGATCGCGTCCTTGCCCTTGCCCGTGCCGAACGTGCTCTTCCAGCCGAGACCCTGCTCTTCGAGGCCCGCGGCTTCCGGCTCGGCGCCGACGTTCGACGCCGGACCGGCGCCGTGCGTCTTGCCGAACGTGTGGCCGCCCGCGATCAGCGCAACCGTTTCCTCGTCGTTCATCGCCATCCGCGCGAACGTCTCGCGAATGTCGTGCGCGGCGGCCACCGGGTCGGGGTTGCCGTCCGGGCCTTCCGGGTTCACGTAGATGAGGCCCATCTGCACCGCGGCAAGCGGGCTTTCGAGGTCACGCTTGCCCGAGTAACGGCTGTTCGGGCCGCCGCTCAGTTCCAGCCAGATCTTTTCCGAGCCCCAGTACACGTCGTCCGGTTCCCACGTGTCGACGCGGCCGCCGGCGAAGCCGAAGGTCTTGAAGCCCATCGATTCGAGCGCGACGTTGCCGGTCAGGATCAGCAGGTCGGCCCACGAGATGCTGCGGCCGTATTTCTGCTTGATCGGCCACACGAGCCGGCGTGCCTTGTCGAGGCTCACGTTGTCCGGCCAGCTGTTGAGCGGCGCGAAGCGCTGCTGCCCGCCGCCCGCGCCGCCGCGGCCGTCGGCCGTGCGGTACGTGCCGGCGCTGTGCCAGGCCATCCGGATGAACAGGCCGCCGTAGTGACCGAAGTCAGCCGGCCACCAGTCCTGCGACGTCGTCATCAGCGCGTGCAGGTCCTTCTTCACTGCCGCGAGGTCCAGCTTGTTGAATGCTTCGGCATAGTCGAAATCCTTGTCCATCGGATCGGACAGCGCCGAATGCCGATGCAGGATGTTCAGGTTCAGCTGATTCGGCCACCAGTCCTTGTTCGTCGTGCCGCCACCAGCGGTGTGGTTGAACGGGCACTTCGTTTCGTTCGACATGCGATTTCTCCTTGGCTTGCTCGTATGACTCCACCGGTTCGCTCCGACGGCATGCCGGGCGCGGTTGGTGAAGTGTCATTGCGGGGATAAGAAACGCAACAGGTTGGTCCTCCTGTCGTACTACGGGATGTCGTGCGTGGCGATCGGCTCGCGTTCCCGCCGCGACGCGCCGCAGGCGGGACGCTCGGGGAAGCGGCTGCCGGCAGGTGTCATGCCGGCGAGGTGCGTGGTGTTCCAGTCTTCGGACATGCGATGCTCCCTCATGGCTTGACGGCAGATGAATCGGGGGAACAGGAAACCGGCGTGCGGCGGCGCTCACCCACCATACACACGGTCCGCCAGATACGCGAACGCAATCGGACGCAGGCTGCGAACCGCCGCCCTGGCGCGATGTACGACCGCGTCGCGCGACGGGATGTTCCGCTGCGCGCGCTGCAATACCGACCGCATCATGACATCCTCCTTTGACGCTTGCATTCCACGTGCAAATCGGACGCCGACATGACGCCGATCCATGTAGAAGATTGTATCTACATCTATCGATTACTTGAATTTAATAAATTTCATCTATGCGATAGAGAAAAATAAACGGGGTCGCAAGACCCCGTTCATCATGCTGCCACACGTGCGTGCAGCACGCGCTCAGTTCATCGTGGCCGGCATGTCGAGCTTCGCGACGCCCGGCAGGTCGCACGCGGAAATCGCGTCGCTGATCGCGTCGATCGCCGGCATCCGCGTGAAGCTCTTGCGCCACACGAGCACCACGCGGCGGTCGGGCACCGGTTCGTTGAACGGCACGTACGACAGCAGCTCGGCATCGGGACCGTTCGCACGCGGGCCGACCTCGGCCACCGACATCCGCGGCAGCACCGTGATGCCGACGCCGCTCGCGACCATGTGGCGAATGGTTTCGAGCGACGAGCCCTCGAAGGTCTTCTGGATGCCGTCGGCCGTCTGCGAGAAGCGCATCAGCTCCGGGCACACGCCGAGCACGTGATCGCGGAAGCAATGGCCGTTGCCGAGCAGCAGCATGGTTTCCTGTTTCAGGTCCTCGGCGTCGATTTCCTCGCGCTTCTCCCACGGATGGCCGGCCGGCAGCGCGACGACGAACGGCTCGTCGTACAGCGGACGCACCATCAGGCCGGTTTCCGGGAACGGCAACGCCATGATCGCGGCGTCGATCTCGCCCTGCTTCAGCAGTTCGAGCAGCTTCAGCGTGTAGTTCTCCTGCAACATCAACGGCATCTGCGGGACACGCTGGATCATTTGCTTGACGAGCGTCGGCAGCAGGTACGGCCCGATCGTGTAGATTACGCCGAGGCGGAACGGGCCGACCAGCGGGTCCTTGCCCTGCTTCGCGATCTCCTTGATCGCGAAGGTCTGCTCGAGCACGCGCTGCGCCTGCGTGACGATCTGATCACCGATCGGCGTCACGCTCACTTCGCTCGCGCCGCGCTCGAAAATCTGCACGTTGAGCTCGTCCTCGAGCTTCTTGATCGCCACCGACAGCGTCGGCTGGCTCACGAAGCAGGCTTCGGCCGCACGGCCGAAATGCCGTTCGCGCGCGACCGCGACGATGTATTTCAATTCAGTCAGCGTCATTGTGGGTCAATCAGAGATATACAGGCGATAGGTTTAATTTATACACCCTCCGGCACCGGTTCGCCAAGTTTCTCAGCATCGCGATGCGTCGATCGACGACTTTTTGATCCGGCCCCAGGCAGGTAAATCAGGCCTTCAGGTACTGCTCCCGCGCGCCAAGCCAGCGTGCGAGATGCTGCGTGACGATGTCGGGGTACGCGTCGATCAGCCGCGTCGCGGCGTCGCGGGCCGGGTCGATCAGCCAGCCGTCAGTTTCGAGGTTCGCAAAGCGCAGCATCGCCGCGCCCGACTGACGCGCGCCGAGGAATTCGCCGGGGCCGCGGATTTCGAGGTCGCGTCGCGCGATTTCGAAGCCGTCGGTCGTCTCGCGCATCGTCTTCAGCCGCTCGCGGCCGGTCAGCGACAGCGGCCCCGTGTACAGCAGCACGCACACCGACGCCGCGGTGCCGCGCCCGACCCGGCCGCGCAGCTGGTGCAGCTGCGCGAGGCCGAAACGCTCCGCGTGCTCGATCACCATCAGCGACGCGTTCGGCACGTCGACGCCGACTTCGATCACGGTCGTCGCGACGAGCAGCTGCACCTCGTTGCGCGTGAACGCCTCCATCACGGCGGCCTTGTCGGCCGGCGACAGCCGGCCGTGCACGAGCCCGACCTTCAGCTCGGGCAGCGCGGTGGCCAGCGTCTCGTAGGTCTCGACGGCCGTCTGCAGTTGCAGCGTCTCGCTCTCCTCGATCAGCGGGCACACCCAGTACACCTGGCGCCCGGTCAGCGCGGCCTCGCGCACGCGGGCGATCACCTCCTCGCGCCGCGCGTCGCCGACGAGGCGCGTCAGCACGGGCGTGCGGCCCGGCGGCAACTCGTCGATCGTCGAGACCTCGAGATCCGCGTAGTACGTCATCGCGAGCGTGCGCGGGATCGGCGTGGCCGACATCATCAGCTGGTGCGGCTGGAAGTCGCGCGCGCCGTTGGCCGCGTTCGCGGCCTTCGCGCGCAGCGCAAGACGCTGCTCGACGCCGAAACGGTGCTGTTCGTCGACGATCACGAGGCCGAGCCGCGCGAATTCGACCGTGTCCTGGATGATCGCGTGCGTGCCGATCACGAGCTGCGCGGTGCCGAGCGCGGCCGCCTCGATCGCCGCGCGCTTCTCCTTCGCCTTCAGGCTGCCCGCGAGCCACGCGACCGTGACGCCGAGCGGCTCGAGCCACGCGCGCAGCTTGCGCGCGTGCTGCTCCGCGAGGATTTCGGTCGGCGCCATCAGCGCGGCCTGGTAGCCGGCGTCGATCGCCTGCGTGGCGGCCAGCGCCGCGACGACGGTCTTGCCGCTGCCGACGTCGCCCTGCAGCAGGCGTTGCATCGGGTGCGCGAGCGTGAGGTCGTGCGCGATCTCGTCGACGACGCGCGCCTGTGCGCCCGTCAGTGTGAACGGCAGCGCCGCGTATAGCCGCGTCGTCAACGCGTCGGCATCGCTCGCGGCGAGGCGCGGCATCGCCGGCGCCGCGCGCGTGCGGCGCTCCTCGTGTGCGCGCTTGAGCGACAACTGCTGCGCGAGCAGTTCCTCGAACTTGATGCGCGTCCACGCCGGATGCGAGCCGTCCATCAGCGCGGCTTCGTCGGAGTCGACGCGCGGGTGGTGCAGGATGCGCACGGCCTGCTCGAGCGTCGGCACGTCGAGCGGCTTCAGGTAGTCGCGCTGGATCTCGGGCGGCAGCAGCTCGGGCAGCGGCGTGCGCTCGACGGCATTCTCGATCGCCTTGCGCAGGTAGGCCTGCGACACGCCGGCCGTGCTCGGGTAGACGGGCGTGAGCACCTGCGGCAGCGGCGCGTCGGCTTCGACGACGCGCACGGCCGGATGCACCATCTCCATCCCGAAGAAGCCGCCGCGCACGTCGCCACGCACGCGCAGCCGCTGGCCGACGGCCATCTGCTTGACCTGCGACCCGTAGAAATTCAGGAAGCGCAGCACGAGGTGCTCGCCGTCGTCGTCCTGGATCTTCACGACGAGCTGGCGGCGCGGCCGGTACGCGACCTCGTTGTCGAACACGACGCCTTCGGTCTGCGCGATGCCGCCCGGCAACAGCTCGCCGATCGGCGTGAGCGTGGTTTCGTCCTCGTAGCGCATCGGCAGATGCAGCACGAGATCGATCGAACGCGTGAGGCCGAGCTTCGCGAGCTTGTCGACGGTCTTGACGGGTTTATCGGCGGCCGCCTTTTTCTTGCGCTTCGTGCCGGCCGCGCCGGCTTCGTCGCTGGCGGCGCCTTCGGCATCGGGCGCGGCGGCGGCCGGCTGCGCGAGCCGCCCGTCGGCGCCACGCTTCGGGCCGGCGCGGCGCGATACCGCACGCTCCGCTGCGTCTTGAGCGGGTAACGCTGCCGCCTCCGCGTCGAACGGGTCGGCGGAATCGGCAACAGCAGCGGGGGAACGGCGTGGTGACACAGGCATCGGATCGTCTGGGTGCTTCGCAAGGCAAGTACAATAGCGGCTTTCACGTCGTCCGAACGAACGACGCCGGCCAGGCCGCGCATCCCGCCATCATAGCGGCTCGCGCGCCCCATTTACGCGTTTCCGCCCTGCCGGCGACGCCCGCCGGCCGCTTCGAACCAGCCCGCATGTTCACGCTTTCCGATTTCGATTTCAATCTGCCGCCCGAGCTGATTGCTCAAACCGCGCTGCCCGATCGCACCGCGAGCCGCCTGCTCGAGGTCGACGGCACCGTCACGCCCGCGCGCCTCGTCGACCGCCATTTCGCCGAGCTGCCGTCGTGCATCGCGCCCGGCGACCTGCTCGTCTTCAACGATACCAAGGTACTGAAGGCGCGGTTCTTCGGCCAAAAGGCCAGCGGCGGCAAGATCGAGGTGCTGATCGAGCGCGTGACCGGCACGCACACGGCGCTCGCGCAGATCCGCGCGAGCAAGTCGCCGGGCGCCGGCACGACGCTGCGTCTCGCCGATGCGTTCGACGTGACCGTCGGCGAGCGCGTCGAGCCGTTCTTCACGCTGATCTTCCCCGAGCCGTGCCTCGACCTGATCGAGCAATTCGGCCGCCTGCCGCTGCCGCCGTATATCGAGCACGATCCCGATTCGACCGACGAGACGCGCTACCAGACCGTCTATGCGAGCAATCCGGGGGCGGTCGCCGCGCCGACGGCCGGGCTGCACTTCGACCAGCCGATGCTCGACCGGCTCGACGCGATGGGAGTCGAACGCGCGACGCTGACGCTGCACGTCGGCGCCGGCACGTTCCAGCCGGTGCGCGTCGACAACATCGCCGAGCACAAGATGCACAGCGAGTGGTACGACCTGCCGCAGTCGCTGGTCGACAAGATCGCCGCGACCCGCGCGCGCGGCGGCAACGTGATCGCGGTCGGCACGACGTCGATGCGCGCGCTCGAAGCCGCCGCGCGCTCGGCCGACGAAGCGGGCCGCCCGCTCGCGGCGACGCAGGCCGAGACCGACATCTTCATCACGCCCGGCTACCGGTTCCGCGTGGTCGACCGGCTCGTCACGAATTTCCACCTGCCGAAGTCGACGCTGCTGATGCTGGTGTCCGCGTTCGCGGGCGTCGAGACGATCCGCGCCGCGTACCGGCACGCGATCGAGCAACGCTACCGCTTCTTCAGCTACGGCGACGCGATGCTGCTCACGCGGCGCGACACGCCGGAGACGCCGGGCGCGTAAGCGCGGCGGCCCGCGCGGCCGCCGCCCCGTTTTCCCGCTGCGCGCGCTACGATGGCGCGCACCCTTTTCCTCGCCGCCGGCCTGCCGGCGGCGTTTCCAACATGCGCCGGACTGTTCTCCGGTGGCAAGGAGAATATAGCGATGACCGAAGGTTCATCCCACGATACGCACGATACGCACGCCCCCGTGCAGGACCGCCCGGCCAACGGGCTCGAATTCGAACTGCTGACGACCGACGGGCACGCACGCCGCGGCCGCGTGAAGCTCAACCACGGCGTGGTCGAGACGCCGATCTTCATGCCGGTCGGCACGTACGGCACCGTGAAGGCGATCCAGCCGCGCGAGCTGCACGAGATCAAGGCCCAGATCATCCTCGGCAACACGTTCCACCTGTGGCTGCGCCCGGGCCTCGACACGATCGACGCGCACGGCGGCCTGCACGCCTTCATGGGCTGGAACAAGCCGATCCTGACCGATTCGGGCGGCTTCCAGGTGTTCTCGCTCGGCGACCTGCGCAAGATCACCGAGGACGGCGTCACGTTCGCGTCGCCGATCAACGGCGACAAGCTGTTCCTGTCGCCGGAAGTGTCGATGCAGATCCAGAAGGTGCTGAACTCCGACGTCGTGATGCAGTTCGACGAATGCACGCCGTACGCGACCGACGGCGTGCCGACCACGCACAAGGAAGCGGCCGACTCGATGCGCATGTCGCTGCGCTGGGCGAAGCGCTCGCTCGACGAGTTCAACCGGCTCGGCAACCCGAACGCCCTGTTCGGGATCGTCCAGGGCGGGATGTTCGAGGACCTGCGCGACGAATCGCTCGCGGGCCTCGCGGAACTCGGCTTCCACGGCCTCGCGATCGGCGGGCTGTCGGTCGGAGAGCCGAAGGAAGACATGATGCGCGTGCTGCGCCACGTGGGCCCGAAGCTGCCGGCCAACAAGCCGCACTACCTGATGGGCGTCGGCACGCCGGAAGACCTGGTCGAGGGCGTCGCGAACGGCGTCGACATGTTCGACTGCGTGATGCCGACCCGCAACGCGCGCAACGGCTGGCTGTTCACGCGCTTCGGCGACGTGAAGATCCGCAACGCGACGCACAAGAACTCGCTGAAGCCGCTCGACGCGAGCTGCACGTGCTACACGTGCCAGAACTTCTCGCGCGGCTACCTGCATCACCTGCACCGCGTCGGCGAGATCCTCGGCGCGCAGCTCAACACGATCCACAACCTGCACTACTACCTGCAGCTGATGAGCGAGATCCGCGAGGCGATCGAAACGCATACGTTCGACGCGTTCCGCCAGCGCTTCGCGGAGGATCGTGCAAGAGGAGTCGACTGACCGGCCGCCGGGCCGCCCGGCGGCCCGCACCGCCCCAGTCACATAGGACGTGTACTAATTGACGCGATTCGATGGCCAGTCGCGATCGTGAAATATTACAATTACCTTTCCAAACAAGCCGCAACGGTATCGGTTCGTGCTTTAACAGCTTGATCCCAAAGCGCATTTGCCGATCCGTTTGCACATGGGGCCGGTGGTAGAATAACCGGCTTATTTTTCGATCTTCCCCTACGGAGAGACCAACGTGCCGTTCATTTCCAATGCCTTCGCGCAAGGCGCCGGTGGCGCCGAATCGAGCCTGATGAGCTTCCTGCCGCTCATCCTGATGTTCGCGGTGCTCTACTTCATCATGATCCGTCCGCAGATGAAGCGCCAGAAGGAACACCGCAACATGCTCTCGGCCATGGCCAAGGGCGACGAAGTCGTCACGAGCGGTGGCCTCGTCGGCAAGGTGACGAAGGTCACCGAAGGCTACATCGGCGTCGAAATCGCCGAAGGCACTGAAATCACCGTGCAGAAGGCTGCGGTCACGACCATTCTGCCGAAGGGCACGATCAAGTCGCTGTAAGCCCTTCACCGAGCGTCCGGCTCCCCGCGCCGTGCCCGCCTGAGAGAGCGGGCCGCCGCGGCGCCGGACGCGACGCTTTCACGCCAACCACCCGTTCGGCCCCCTCATGAATCGTTATCCACTCTGGAAATATGTCGTGATGGTCGTGGCGCTCGCCATCGGCCTTCTGTACACATTGCCCAACTTCTTCGGCGAAGCGCCGGCGGTGCAGGTGTCGAGCGGCAAGGCCACGGTCAAGCTCGACTCGACCACGCTGACCCAGGTCGAATCGGCGCTCGCGTCCGCGCAGATCACGCCGGACGACGTCACCTTCGAGAACACGGCGACCAACGCGAACATCCGCGTGCGCCTGAAGGACACCGATACGCAGCTGCGCGTCAAGGACCTGCTGCAGAAGTCGCTGAACGCCGACCCGAACGATCCGCAGTACGTCGTCGCACTGAACCTGCAGAGCGCGTCGCCGCGCTGGCTGACGGCCCTGCACGCGCTGCCGATGTATCTCGGCCTCGACCTGCGCGGCGGTGTCCACTTCCTGCTCCAGGTCGACATGACGGGCGCGCTCACGAAGAAGCTCGACTCCGACGCGTCCGACGCACGCTCGCTGCTGCGCGACAAGAACATCCGTGACGGCGGCGTGAGCCGCGTCGACCAGTCCGTGATCGTCAACTTCAGCGATGCGCAGACGGCGGAAGACGCCCGCAAGGTGCTCGCCGCGTCGATCACCGAACTGCAATGGGCGACCCAGCCCGGCGGCGGCGGCACGCAGGTCGTCGGCACGTTCACGCCGGCCGTGCAGAAGGCCGTCGAGGACGCCGCGCTCAAGCAGAACCTGACGACGCTCCACAACCGCGTGAACGAACTCGGCGTGTCCGAGCCGATCCTCCAGCAGCAAGGCAGCGACCGTATCGTCGTCGAACTGCCGGGCGTGCAGGACACCGCGAAGGCGAAGGACATCATCGGCCGCACCGCGACGCTCGAGGCGCGCCTCGCCGATCCGCTCAACACGCACCCGAACCCGAACGACCCCGTTCCGCCGGGCGAGGAGCTGTTCACGCAGGGCATCCAGGCGCCCGTGCTGCTGAAGAAGGACGTGATCTTCACCGGCGATCGCATCATCGATGCATCGGCCGGCTTCGACGAACACCAGCGTCCGTCGGTCAACATCCGCCTCGACTCGGCCGGTGGCCGCGCGGTGCGCACGGTGTCGCGCGACAACATCGGCAAGCCGATGGCGATGGTGCTGTTCGAGAAGGGCAAGGGCGAAGTGCTGACGGTCGCGACGATCCAGTCCGAACTCGGCGACCGCTTCCAGATCACGGGCCAGCCGACGCCGCAGGCAGCAGCCGACCTCGCGCTGCTGCTGCGCGCCGGTTCGCTCGCCGCGCCGATGGACATCATCGAGGAACGCACGATCGGCCCGAGCCTCGGCGCCGACAACATCAAGATGGGCGTCCACTCGGTGATCTGGGGCTTCTGCGCGATCGCCGTGTTCATGATCGCGTACTACATGCTGTTCGGTGTGGTGTCGGTGATCGGCCTGTCGGTGAACCTGCTGCTGCTCGTCGCCGTGCTGTCGCTGATGCAGGCCACGCTGACGCTGCCCGGTATCGCCGCTATCGCACTCGCGCTCGGTATGGCGATCGACTCGAACGTGCTGATCAACGAGCGCGTGCGTGAAGAACTGCGCGCCGGCCAGCCGCCGCAGCTCGCGATCCAGGCCGGCTACGCGCATGCGTGGGCGACGATTCTCGACTCGAACGTCACGACGCTGATCGCCGGCCTCGCGCTGCTCGCGTTCGGCTCGGGCCCGGTTCGCGCGTTCGCGATCGTGCACTGCCTCGGTATCCTGACGTCGATGTTCTCCGCGGTGTTCTTCTCGCGCGGGATCGTCAACCTCTGGTACGGCGGCCGCAAGAAGCTGAAGTCGCTCGCGATCGGCCAGGTGTGGAAGCCGGAAGGCGCCGCTGCCGCCGCGTCGTTCACCGACGCGGACGAATCGACCGACACCGCGCGCGCCGCGAAACTCGCCGCCCCGGCGAAGGGCAACGCGCCGCGCGCCGGCAAGCCGCAACTGCGCAACCGCGCGCAGCAAGGCGTGTCGCCGAAGAAACCGGGCTCGACCCAATAAGGCCCCGGAGACGAGACCATGGAATTTTTCCGCATCCGTAAAGACATTCCGTTCATGCGGCACGCGCTGGTGTTCAACGTGATCTCGCTGGTCACGTTCCTCGCCGCCGTGTTCTTCCTGTTCCACCGCGGGCTGCACCTGTCCGTCGAATTCACCGGCGGTACGGTGATCGAGGTGCAGTACCAGCAGGCCGCGGAGCTCGAACCCGTGCGCGCGACGCTCGGCAAGCTCGGCTACGCCGACGCGCAGGTGCAGAACTTCGGCACCTCGCGCAACGTGTTGATCCGCCTGCAGCTGAAGGAAGGCCTCACGTCGGCGCAGCAGAGCGACCAGGTGATGGGCGCGCTGAAGGCGCAGAACCCGGACGTCACGCTGCAACGCGTGGAGTTCGTCGGCCCGCAGGTCGGCCGGGAGCTCGCGACCGACGGCCTGCTCGCGCTCGCGTGCGTGGTGATCGGCATCGTGATCTACCTGTCGTTCCGCTTCGAATGGAAGTACGCAGTGGCGGGCATCATCGCCAACCTGCACGACGTCGTGATCATTCTCGGCTTCTTCGCGTTCTTCCAGTGGGAGTTCTCGCTGGCGGTGCTCGCGGCAATCCTCGCGGTGCTCGGCTACTCGGTCAACGAGTCGGTCGTCATCTTCGACCGGATCCGCGAAACGTTCCGCCGCGAACGCAAGATGAGCGTGCAGGAAGTGATCAACCACGCAATCACGACCACGATGTCGCGTACGATCATCACGCACACGTCGACGGAAATGATGGTGCTGTCGATGTTCTTCTTCGGCGGCCCGACGCTGCACTACTTCGCGCTCGCGCTGACGGTCGGCATCATGTTCGGCATCTACTCGTCGGTGTTCGTCGCGGGCTCGCTCGCGATGTGGCTCGGCATCAAGCGCGAAGACCTGATCAAGGACAAGAAGACCGCGCACGATCCGGACGATCCCAACGCAGGCGCGCAGGTTTAAGCGCCCCGCCGTTTCGGCATCGCAGAAAAGCCGGCCCACTCGGGCCGGCTTTTTTCATGCGCGAGCCGCCCGGCGTGCGTCGTCCCGGGCGTCGGCTACAATCGTCACCGCCCTGCCCCGCTCCATGCCGGCCGCGCGCCGGCGGGCAGGCACCGTCGCCACCCGTCCGAACGTGCAGCCCCGATGATGCCTCCCATGCGTGTCGTTCGTCGCCTTGCCGTCTGCGCAACCGTCGCGGCCGTGCTGCTGCCGTGTGCGTCTCGCGCCGGTGCGCAGCCGGCGTCCGCGCCGCCCGCCGCTTCATCTCCCGCCACTGCGACGCCCTCGCCCTGCCCGCCCGACTGGGAACCGCAGCTCTGCGAACTGAAGGCGGCCGTCGAAGTGCTGAAGAAGCAGCATCTGACCGACGTCGACATCGGCGCGCTGCTCGACGCCGCGACCCACGACGGCATCAAGACGCTGCCGTACGCGCGCTTCTTCAACGCGAAGGAGGAGCAGGAACGGCGCGACGACGAGCGGCGCTCGCGCGACGGCACGCCGGGTATCGGGATCGTGTTCGAGACGCGGCCCGACGGACTGCACATCATCGACGTGATTCCAGACGCACCGGCCGAGAAAGCCGGCGTGCGGCCGGACGATCTCGTCGTCGCGATGAACGACAGGAGCGTCGTCGGCATCGACAGCAGCGACCTCTTGAAACTGGCAAAAGGCGATGCGGGCGTTCCGCTGAAACTCACGGTGCAGCGCGGCCCGCGGCATGCGGTGCTGACCTTCGCGCCGGTGCGCGCGATCGTCAAGCCGCATCCGGCGATCGCGAAGCGGCTCGACGGCGACATCCTGTACACGCGGCTGTCGAGCTTTCCGGAGCCGGCGGTCGGCGACTATATCGACGCGGTGCAGGCCGCGCGCCGCGCGGGCCCGCCCGTGAAAGGGATGATCCTCGACCTGCGCATCAACGGCGGCGGCGCGCTCAATGCGGCGATCGGCATCACCGCGCTGTTCGCGGGACGCGACCGCACCGCGATGGTGACGGTCGAGCGCGGCGACACGCATCGCCGCCGCTATACGACCAACTGGCCCGACTACGAGCTGCCCGTGATGCACGGACAGGATCCGCTCGCACCGCTGCAGGCCGACGACTGGTGGCGCACCGTGCCGCTGGTCGTGCTCGTCGACGGACAGAGCGCGTCGGCCGCCGAAGCGACCGCGGCCGCGCTGAAGGATCTCGGCCGCGCGAAACTGCTCGGCATGCCGACCTACGGGAAGGGGCTCGCGCAAACGGGTGTCGACCTGATCGACGGCACGCGCCTGAATTTCACGTACGCGCGCAACCTGCGGCCGAACGGCTGCCCGATGGACGGCTACGGCGTCGTGCCGGACTGGCTCGTGCCGCCGCGCCGCGACTCGGACGTCGACGGCGTGCTGCTGTGGTACCGGGAAGCCGATCTCGCGCGTGCGCCGTATGCGGACCGGCTGGCGCCCGATCCGTTCGCGCAGGTGCGCAAGGCCCGGCAGAAGCTGCGCGAGCAGCGCGTGCGCGCGAAGGTCGATACGGCGAGGAGCATGGCGCTGCCGCAGCGCGCGTTCGGCACGGCCGGCGACTGGCAGCTTCAGCAGGCGCTCGCCGCGCTCGCAGGGCGCCCGGTGCGAACCATCGACGCGCCGGCGCACCTGATGCCGGCGCAGCCGGTATGCGAGCGCGCCGAGAACTGACGTGCCGCGTTTCTATCGGAAACCGAAGCGCTTGCGCAGCACGACCAGCGCCGCGAGGCTCAGCACGGCTGCGAACATCAGGTAGAAGCTCGGCGCGGTCTTCATCCCGGTCGCGCGGATCAGCCACGCGATGATGAACGGCCCGAACCCGCCGAAGATCGTCACCGCGACGTTATACGCGAGCGACATCCCGGTCGTGCGCGTCTGCACCGGGAACACTTCGGACAACAGCCCCGGCAGCGCCGCGAAATAGCCGGTCATCAGGAACGCGAGCAGCACCTGCAGCGCGATCAGCGTGCCGAAGCCCGGATGCGCGACGAGGTACGCGAACGCCGGGTAGATCAGCACGAGAATGCCGATGGCCGGCGCGATCATCACGCGCACGCGGCCGTATCGATCCGACCAGTGGCCGACGAGCGGCGCGAACGCCATCTGGATCACGCCGACGACGAGGATCGCCGCGAACGCGGCGGACGGCGCGAGGCCGAGTTGCTTCACGCCATAGGTCGGCATGAACAGGACGAGATAGGTGGCGACGGTGCCGAGCACGACCACGCCCATCGCGGCAACCAGGCGTGCCTTGTGCGACGCGAACGTGTCGCGCAGCGGGTTCGCGGTGCCTTCGGCCGCGAGGAATTCGGGCGTCTCGTCGACCTTCGTGCGAATGTAGTACGCGACGGGCCCGAGCAGCAGCCCGAAGAAGAACGGCACGCGCCAGCCCCACGATGCCATCTGCGCGGCCGAAAGCTGCGCGTTCAGCACGGTGCCGAAGCCGGCGGCGAGCAGCGTCGTGAGCCCCTGGCTCGCGACCTGCCAGCTCGCGAAGAAGCCGCGCCGGCCCGGCACGTGTTCGGCGAGGAACGCGGTCGCGCTGCCGAACTCGCCGCCGGCCGAGAAGCCCTGCATCAACCGCGCGGCGACGAGGATCACCGGCGCGGCGACACCGATCGTCTCGTAGGTCGGCAGCACCGCGATGATCAGCGTGCCGGCCATCATCAGCAGGATCGACAGCGTGAGCGCGGCCTTGCGGCCCTCGCGATCGGCATACGCGCCGAGCACGATCGCGCCGAGTGGGCGCATGAAGAACGACACGCCGAACGTGCCGAGCGTGAGCAGCAGCGACACGGTGTCGTTGCCGGCCGGGAAGAACAGCTTCGCGATCGTGACCGCGAAGAAGCCGTAGACGACGAGATCGAACCACTCGAGCGCATTGCCGATCGACGCGGCGACCACCGCGCGCCACACGCGCGGCGACGAGGCAATGGAACGGGACTGGGCGGCGGCATGCATCGGCGATCTCCTTGTCGTTGTACGTTCTGTTCGAGGCAGCCGCTGTCGCGCCGTCGGCCTGCCCGGCGCCGCACGCGGCGCTCGGGCGATTATAGGCGCGCAAAAAAAACCGCCGCGCCCCCTGACGGGAACGCGGCGGTGTGCCCGCGGCGGGCCGGCGCGACGGCCGGCCTCACCGTAAGCATTACTGCTGCTTCAGCGCTTCTGCCGTGATCAGCAGCTTCGTCTTCATCTTGAAGCCGTACTGCTTGCCGTAGTCGAGGCCGAAATCGCTGCGGTCGAATTCGCCGACGGCGTCGACGCCGCACACTTCACGCTTGAGCATCGGGTGCGGCATGCACTTGAAGCTGTCGATCTTCAGCGTCACCGGCTTCGTGACGCCATGCAGCGTCAGGTTGCCGACCACCGAAACCGGCTTGTCGCCGTCGAACTTGATGGCGCCCTTGTAGTTCGCCTGCGGGAACTTCGCCACGTCGAAGAATTCCGCCGTCTGCAGGTGCTCGTCGAGCTTCGCGCTGCCGGTGTGGATCGACGCGATGTCGGTCGTCACGTCGACCGTACCCGTCTTCGCCGCGCGGTCGAGCGTCACGGTGCCGCTCGACTTGTCGAACTTGCCGCGCCAGACCGACAGGCCACCCATGTGGTCAGTCTCGAAGCTCGGGTACGTGTGGCTCGGGTCGAACTGGTACGTGACGCTTTCGGCGAAGGCCGAGAACGACAGCGATGCTGCCAGCGCGCCCGCGGCGATGATCAGTTGCTTTTTCAAACTCTTTCTCCTTGGAACGGCGCCGCGCCCTCGCGCGGCATTCAGGTGAGGTGACAGCCCGCCGCTTACTTGGTGGCGACGAGATGGAACTTGATCTGCACTTCGTCGGCGACGATCGACGTGTCCTTCCATTCGCCGGTGCCGACGTTGAAGGCCGAACGCTTGATCGGCAGCACGCCGTCGAACGTCTGCGTCGCGCCGCTTTGCGCGACCGTGACGGGCACCGTGACGGTCTCGGACTTGCCCTTGATCGTCAGCTTGCCGGTCACGTTGTACTTGTTGCCGCCGGCCGGCGCGATCGCCGAGGACACGAACGTCGCCTGCGGATACGCCTTGGCGTCGAACCAGTCCTTGCCGGCAACCTGGTCGTTGTACATCTTGTCGCCGAGGTCGAAGCTCGCGATGTCGATGGTCATTTGCGCGGTGCCCTGCGCGGCCTTCGCCGGGTCGAACTTCACCTGCGCGGCAAACTTCTTGAACGCGCCTTCGGTCGGCACGTTCATCTGCTTCGACACGGCAGAGACCTTGCTCTTCGCGAGATCGACATCGGCGTGCGCCGCGCCCGACGCGACAAACGACACCGCGGCGAGCGCGGCCAGCATGGAGCGGGAGAAAGACACTTTCATGGGATCCTTCATTTGGCAAAGGGAAGCATCCGCGACAGCAGGCCGTCACGGTCCAACAACTGGTGCTTGAGCGCCGCGAGCACGTGCATCGCGACAAGTGAAAGCAGAATGTAATTCAAAGACACGTGGAGCGCCTTGAAGGTTTCCTTGAGCGCCGGATCGGGGTCGATCAGCCTCGGCAGCGGCACGATGCCGAGGTAGACGACCGGGATGTTCGACGCCGAGCTGTACAGGTAGCCCGTCACGGGGATCACGATCATCAGCGCGTACAGCAGCATGTGCACGCCGTGCGATACCGCGCGCTGCCATGCCGGCGTATCGTCAGGCAGCGGCGGCGGCACGTGCGTCGCCCGCCACAGCACGCGGATGACGGCCAGCGCGAACACCGTCACGCCGATCCACTTGTGCCACGAGAAGTACTTCAGCTTCGTCGGCGTGAAGCCGGGGATGTCGGTCATCACCCAGCCGAGCGCGAAGCCGCAGACGATCAGCAGCGCGATCAGCCAGTGCAGCGCGATCGCAGTATGCGCATAGCGTGCCGGCGCGGCCGGCGGCGATTTCGATACCATCTTGGATTCCTCAGTTCAGCGAACAGCTGCGCCGGCAATTCATCCGACGCTTGTCGAGGGCGCCATGCTACCGCAACCTTTTGACGTGCGCGGACTCTGAGAACAGGCGCGTCAGCCGGCTGACGGTTTCCTGTCATGTTACCGATCGGTCACAAAACGCGCGATCCTTGACGCACTGAAAAAGGCCTTTTGGTAAGATTGGCGCGGGTTCCGGCCCCGTCGACGCGTTCCCCCAGCCGTCGCACAACTGCCTTTTCCATGCAACGAAACGACCTGATTGCCTGTCACGAGTGCGACGCACTGTTGCACAAACCGCGCCTCAGCGGCCGCGAAATCGCGCGCTGTCCGCGCTGCGACGCGCTGCTGTATCGCAACAGCGCCGCCCAGATCGAGCGGATCTGCGCGCTCGCGCTCGCGGCGCTGATCACGTTCACGATTGCGCAGGCGTTCCCGATCCTCGAAATGGACGTGAACGGCAACCGCGTGCAGACGACGCTGATCGGCGCGATCGATTCGCTGTGGCACCAGGACATGGCGATCGTCGGCGTGATGGTGTTCTGCTCGACCGTGCTGTTCCCGCTCGTCGAGATGGCCGCGCTGCTGTACCTGCTGCTGCCGATCCGTCGCGGCGTCGTGCCGCCCGGTTTCAACCTGGTCCTGCGTGCGATCGAGCTCGTACGGCCGTGGGGCATGATCGAGGTGTTCATGCTCGGCATTCTGGTCACGATCGTGAAGATGGTGAGTCTCGCAAGAGTCGTTCCCGACGCCGCGCTGTTCGCGTTCGCCGCGCTCACGCTGATGATCGCCGTCGTGCTGATGTTCGATCCGCGCACGCTGTGGGACATCGCCGACGACCTGCGCGCCGGGCGCTCGCCCGGGCAGCCCGATCCGGCCGCGCCGCTGGCGGAAGCCGCCCGCCGATGACGATCCCGACCGCCGCCCGCGAGGGCTATGCCAGCTGCCACACGTGCGGGCTCGTGCAGACGCTCGACCATCCGCACGCGCACTGCGCGCGCTGCGGCGCCGCGCTGCACTTTCGCACCCCGAACAGCATCATGCGCACCTGGGCGCTGCTGCTCGCGGCCGCGATCCTCTACATTCCCGCGAACCTGCTGCCGATCATGCGCACCGCGTCGATCGTCGGCTCGCAGGAAGACACGATCATGAGCGGCGTCATTTATTTCTGGGTGTCGGGTGACTGGCCGCTCGCCGTCGTCGTGTTCGTCGCGAGCATCCTCGTGCCGATGCTCAAGCTCGGCGTGCTGCTGATCCTCGTGATCAGCGCGCAGCGCCGCACCGCGTGGCGGCCGCAGCAGCGCACGCGATTGTTCCGGATCGTCGAGCGCATCGGCCGCTGGTCGATGCTCGACATCTTCGTCGTGACGCTCACCGTCGCGCTCGTCCATTTCCGTTCGCTCGCCGTCATCACGGCCGGCCCCGGCGCACTCGCGTTCGGTTCGGTCGTGATCCTGACGATGCTCGCGTCGATGCAGTTCGATCCCCGCCTGATCTGGGATCCAGTCGAAACCTCAGGGAATCACCATGAATAGTCCACAAGGCCCGCAGCACGACGCGCCCCGGCCGCCCGATCCGACGATCTCGACGAAAAGCGGCTGGCTGCCGTCGCTCGTCTGGCTCGTGCCGCTGATCGCCGCGCTGATCGGCATCGGCCTCGTGATCAAGTCCGTGCGCGAGCGCGGCCCGGAAATCACGATCAGCTTCCACAGCGCCGAAGGGCTCGAGCCCGGCAAGACGCAGGTCAAGTACAAGGACGTCGAGATCGGCATGGTCAAGACGATCAAGCTGTCGAAGGACCTGTCGCGCGTGCTCGTCCAGGTGCAGCTGAAGAAGGAAGCCGAGGACTTCGCGGTCAAGGGCTCACGCTTCTGGATCGTGCGACCGCGCGTCGGCGCAACCGGCGTGTCGGGGCTCGGCACGCTGCTGTCCGGCGCGTACATCGGCGTCGACGCCGGCCGCGGGCAGGATACGCTGACCGACTTCACGGGCCTCGAGACGCCGCCGGCGGTCACGGGCGACCAGAAAGGCACGCAATACGTGCTGCGCGGCGATTCGCTCGGCTCGGTCGACATCGGCTCGCCGGTCTACTACCGCCGCGTGCAGGTCGGCCAGGTGGTCGGCTTCTCGCTCGACAAGGACGGCACGGGCGTCACGTTCAACGTATTCGTCAATGCGCCGTACGACCAGTACGTCGGCGTCAACTCGCGCTGGTGGCAGGCGAGCGGCGTCGACCTGCGGCTCGATTCGAGCGGCCTGAAGCTGAACACGCAGTCGCTCGCGACGGTGATCCTCGGCGGCATCGCGTTCCAGACGCCGCCGAACCAAGGCAGCGGCGCGACGGCGCCGAACAACACGACGTTCCGTCTCGGCTCCGACGAAGGCGACGCGATGCGCGACCCGGACGGCCAGCCGCTGCAGGTCGTGATGAACTTCAACCAGTCGCTGCGTGGGCTCGCCGTCGGCGCGACGGTCGACTTCCGCGGCATCGTGCTCGGCGAAGTGACGAACATCGGCATCGACTTCGATCCGAAGACGAAGAACTTCCTGATGCCGGTGACGATGAACGTGTATCCGGAACGCCTCGGCCGGCGCTTCCGCGAAACGATCGAGAGCAAGGGCGAACCGGCCCGCCGCGAGATCGTCGAGCGGCTCGTCCAGCACGGGCTGCGCGGCCAGCTGCGCACCGGCAACCTGCTGACGAGCCAGCTGTACGTCGCCCTCGACTTCTTCCCGAAGGCCCCGGCCGCGAAGATCGACACGACGCGCCAGCCGCTCGAGCTGCCGACCGTGCCGAACACGCTCGACGAACTGCAGTTGCAGGTCGCCGACATCGCGAAGAAGCTCGACAAGGTGCCGTTCGACCAGATCGGCGCGAACCTGAACAGCGCGCTGTCGAACGCCGACAAGCTGTTCAAGCAGCTCGACACGCAGGTCGCGCCGGAAGCGCGCGACACGCTGTCGGCCGCGAAGCAGACCTTCTCGACCGCCGAGGCGACGCTGCAGCAGGATTCGCCGCTGCAGTCCGACGTGCGTGGCGCGCTGAAGGAACTCACGCGCACGCTGCAATCGCTGAACGCGCTCGCCGACTACCTCGAGCGTCACCCCGAATCGCTGCTCAAGGGCAAGCCAGGAGACAAGCAATGACGACCCGCGTGAACGGTTTTGCGAGCGGCGCGGCGGCGGCCTTCGCCGCACTCGCGCTCGCCGCGTGCAGCTCGCCGCCCGCGCGGTTCTACACGCTCAGCCCGGCCGACGCCGCGACGCCGCTGCGCACCGCGCCGGCCAACCCGGCGTTCCTGATCGAGGTGCCCTCCGTCGGCGTGCCCGAGCAGGTCGCGAAGAACCAGCTGGTCGTGCAGAAGAACGCCGCGCAGGTCGACGTGCTCGAGCAGGAGCGCTGGGCGTCGCCGCCCGCCGACGAGATCCGCCGCGCACTGTCGGAGGATCTCGCCGCGCAGCTCGGCACGATCGACGTCGCGAATTCCGCGTATCCGCCCGGCGTGCCCGTGTATCGCATCAGCGTGAACGTGCAGCGCTTCGAGTCGTGGCCGGGCAAGCGTGCGGCGGTCGATGCCGTGTGGAGCGTACGCTCGCTCGCCACGCAGGCCGTGATGACGTGCCGCACGAGCGTCGCGGAACCGGTCGCCGACGGCTACGACGCGCTCGTCGCCGGCCATCGGCGTGCCCTCGACGTGATTGCGACGCAGGCTGCAGCCGGCGTGCGCGCGATGGCCGCACGCCGCGGCGCGGCGGCCGCGACGACGCCCGCGTCCGGCAGCAAGACGGTCGCCGCGCCGGTCGTGCCGTGCCCGGCCAACCCGACGTCGGGCGGCGACGCCGGCGCGACGGGCAAGTCCGGCGCGTAAGCGGGCGGCGCGCGGGCGAGCGTTCGCAGCAGCGCGCTCCTGCGTGGCGCTTCCGGTGGCGATCGGCGGCCGATACCGGCGGCATCGCGCCGCCACGACCGGCCCCGCATTTCGCCTCCATCGGCCGAACGGCGAGTTTGCATTGTTTGTCAAAGTCGGCCGGAACCGGCTTCGCGCAACGCGGTCGGCTTGCGTTTTCCGGCCCGATTGACGATCCTACGCACTTTCCGGCTCGCGCCGTTCGTCGTGCGCGCCAGCCAGCGGCGCCGGGCCGCGTTCGGCCCGACCGCCGTGCCTCCCGGCGCCCGCACGCGATCGGCGTGCAGCGCAGCGGGGCAGCCGCATCGCGGGTCGCCGCGCATCGTCCGGCCACCGCCCCGTCTCACCCGTTCTCCCCGGCGCCGTGCCGTTTTCCCCGGCCGGCATCCCGAACCCGCCCGTCCAGGGCTTTCGCTATTCCGTTTATGTTTCGTTCCCTGACGACCCTGATCAAGAAGTGGCGCGCGTCGCGCAATGCCGGTCACCAGCTCGATGCGCTGCTCGCGCACGCCGACGCCGACGCGTCGTACGCCGAGCGCAGCGAATGGCTGATCGAGCTCGCGCACTGGCTGCGCCGCACCGGCACGATGCAGGCCGCGCAGGACACCCCTGCCGATCACGACGCCGACACGCGCGCGTATCCTGCCCATGCGCGGCTGCGCTACCTGTTCCACGTGCTCGACCGCAACCCCGCCTGGAAAGCGCACGCCGCGCGCATCCTGCGCGGCATCCTGCGCGAGTGCGACGGCATTTCGCTGCTGTGCGATGCCGGCATGCCCGTGCACTCGGGTTTCTTCGGCGCGCTGTTCGAGCGGATCGACTCGTCGCTGATCCCGCCCGCGCCGAACCGCCGCGAGCTGTCGGCACTGTTCACGCTGATGTTCCCGACACCGGAAGACGCCAAATGGATCGACGCGCTGCCCGACGACCTGCTCGCGCGCCTCGCCGAGCTGATCTCGTTCGACGTCACCGACGAAGAGCGCCACGAACCCGGTTCGTTCTCGCGCGACCTGCTGGCCGCGCTGCATAACCTGACCTGCCAGATCAGCTCGACCGGCCTGTCGCAGACGGTGCGCAGCCGGCTGTCCGACGACGATGCACGCAAGCCGCTCGAATCGCAGCCGTTCTACCGCCTCACGCGCGCGATGCTCGCGGTCGAGACCGCGCACGCGGCCGTCGAGGACGGCGGCGACCCGAGCAAGCTGCTGCACGAGGTGAACTACCTGCGCGTGCTGCTCGACGAATGCCGGATCGCCGTCGACGACGTGTTCTCGCACCTGTACCGCAACGGCGTGTCGGTCGACATCGTGTTCCAGGTCGAGCGGATGCGCATGCGCATCCTGCGCGCCGAGACGCTGCTGAACGCGTGGATGGCCCGCGACGACCTGCACGGGATGGCGCGCCTGACGGCCGAGCTCGTCGATGCGAACCAGAACAGCCAGAGCGTCACGCACCTGGTGCGCAGCAACTTTTCGCTGTTCGCGCGCAAGCTCGTCGAAACCAACGCGGACACCGGCGAGCACTACATCTCGCGCGGCCGCGCCGAGTACCTGAAGATGCTGCGGATGGCTGCGGGCGGCGGCCTCGTCACCGTCGTGACCGTGTGCGTGAAGTTCGCGATCACGGGCGCGCACCTGCAATCGATGCTCGAAGGGCTGCTCGCGGGCGTCAACTACGCGGCCAGCTTCATGCTGATGCACTTCCTGCACTTCACGCTTGCGACCAAGCAGCCCGCGATGACCGCCCCGACGCTCGCGCGCGAGCTCGACGACACCGGCCACGAGGAAGGCGTGAAGGCGTTCGTGTCGTCGGTGATCGCGCTGATCCGCACGCAGGCCGCCGCGATTTCCGGCAACGTGCTCGTCGTGCTGCCCGTGTGCCTGCTCGTACAGCTGTTCGCGGGCAACGTGCTGCATGCGAACCTGATCTCGCCGGAGAAGGCGCATGCGACGCTGCACTCGTTCTCGCTGCTCGGCCCGACGCCGTTCTACGCGGCGCTGACGGGCGTGCTGCTGTGGGGGTCGAGCCTGCTCGCGGGCTGGGCCGACAACTGGTTCGTGCTGCACCGGGTCGGCGACGCGCTCACCTACAACCGCCGCCTGCGCCTCACGCTCGGCGCGGCCGGCGCCGCGAAGCTCGCGCACTTCTGCCGCTCGAACGTCGCCGGCGTGGTCGCGAACGTCGGCCTCGGCCTGATGCTCGGCCTCATCCCGGCGATCGTCAGCGTGTTCATGTTCCCGTTCGAGGTGCGTCACGTGACGCTGTCGGCCGGCTCGATCGGGATCGCGCTCGGCGTGCTGGGCAAGGATGCGCTGAGCACACCCGAACTGTGGTGGGCCGGCGCCGGCGTGCTCAGCATGGCGATCCTCAACGTGCTGGTGAGCTTCGCGCTCGCGTTCACGATGGCCGTGCGCTCGCGCAGCCTGCGTCCGACCAAGGTGCGCGCGCTCGTCGCCGCGATCGTCCGCACGGTGCTGTCGAATCCGCTCGCGCTGTTCTGGCCGGCTGGCGGCCAGGCCGCGCGCGCCGGTCAGCCGGGCTCGCACTGAGCCCGCGGCGGCGTGGCGGTGCCCGGCCGGGCGCCGCCACATTGCCGCCCGGCGCGCGAAATCGGCCGTTGCAGCGGCGTCGCTGCGCCGAAACGCCGGCCCCGGGCGCCCGCGCCGCGTACAATGGTGGACTTTTGCACGTCCTCACCCGCCTTATGTCCTCGCCCACCCTGTACGAATTCTTCGCCCCCTGCCCGCGCGGCCTCGAAGCGGCGCTTGCCGCCGAGCTAGTCGAAATCGCCGGCCGCCACCTGAACGGCGCGCCGTTCACCGCGGGCGCGCAGGTGCCGGGCGGCGTCCATTTCAGCGGCGGCTGGGCTGCCGGCATGGCCGCGAACCTCCACTCGCGGATCGCGAGCCGGGTCCTGCTGAAGATCGCGCACCGCGCGTACCGCAACGAGCAGGACGTCTACGCGCTCGCGCTCGAGCAGCCGTGGGAGCGCTGGTTCGCGGCCACGCAGACGCTGCGCATCGACATCACCGCGATCAAGTCGCCGCTGAAGAGCCTCGAATTCGCGACGCTGCGCGTGAAGGACGCAATCTGCGACCGGATGCGCGACAAGACCGGCGCGCGCCCGAGCATCGACACCGGCGCGCCGGACGTGCGCGTGTTCGCGTTCCTGACGGCCAACGAGTGCACGCTGTACCTCGACACGTCGGGCGAGCCGCTGTTCAAGCGCGGCTGGCGCCTCGACAAGGGCGCGGCGCCGCTGCGCGAGAACCTCGCGGCCGGCATCCTGCGCCTGACGGGCTGGACGCCCGGCACCGCGCTGTACGACCCGATGTGCGGCAGCGGCACGTTCCTCGCGGAAGCCGCGCAGATCGCGCTCGGCGTGGCGCCCGGCGTCGAGCGCCGGTTCGGCTTCGAAAAACTCAAGCAATACGACATCACCGCGTGGCAGGGCCTGAAGGTCCCGGCGCTGGACGCGAAGCGCGCGGCGCGCGGCAAGCGTAACGAAACGCTCGGCGTGTACGGCAGCGACATCTCCGGCGACATGCTCGAGAAAGCGCGCGCCAACCTCGAGCGCGCGGGCGTGCCGTCGGTGTGGCTCAAGCAGGTCGACGCGCGCGGGATGACACCGCCGTGCGACGCGCCGGGCATCATCCTCGCGAACCCGCCGTACGGCGAACGGATCGAAGTGCGCGGCCGCAGCGCGCGCGGCGAGGTGCGCGAGACCGGCCGCAACCGCGGCAACGACGACGCGTTCCGCCGCACGCACACCGACGCACCGGACAGCGAATTCTTCAACGTGCTCGGCGATGCGCTGAAGCAGCGCTTCACGGGCTGGCAGGCGTTCCTGCTGACGTCCGACCGTTCGCTGCCGGGCCAGTTGCGCCTGCGCGAATCGGCGAAGACGCCGCTGTTCAATGGCGCGCTCGAATGCCGGCTGTTCCGTTTCGACCTGATCGCCGGCAGCGTGAAAGCGCGCCCGGCCGCGCCGGAAGGCGACGCGTAACCTGCATCATGATCGCCATGGGGCCGCCGGCGCGGCCCCGCAGCGGCACCCGAAACGCCGCCGTGACCGCGTCCGCGGCAACGGCGGCGTTTCGTTTCAGTGCTTCGAGCACTCCCAGCGCCCCATCGTGAACGGCAGCGCCTGCCCTGTCTCGAGCAGTGTCTTGAGGCTCGACAGCACGACCGGCCACCCGCCGCGAATCCCGCGATCCATCTCCGAACCGGGCACGAGCCCGCCGTGCGTGACGGTCAGCTTCACGACGCCTTCGTGCGGCTCGACGACGTAGGTCACGCGCGACTCCCCGCTCTCCCCCGACGGCGTCCGCCACGTGACGACCAGCCGGTGCGGCGGATCGTTCTCGACCACTTCGCCGACGATGTCGACCCGCGCGGGATCGTCGTAATCCTGATGTTCCCAACGCGAACCCGGCTGCCAGTCGGGCGACGCGTTGCGATGCCGCACCCAGTAGTCCTTCGTCAGCTCGGCATTGGTCAGCGCATCGAACACGCGCTCGGGCGTGGCTGCGATGAAGGTCACGTACACAAAGGCGGGATTACCCATCGTCGTCTCCTGACTCGCGGGCCGCTTCCAGCCCGCGCTTGAGATCCGCCAGCGCTTGCAGGCGCTGACGCTCGAACTTGCCGATCCAGCGTTCCGCGATGTCGTGAATCGGCACCGGATTCAGGTAATGCAGCTTCTCCCTGCCGCGCCACGTCGTCGCGACGAGGTTCGCGGCCTCGAGCAGCGCGAGATGTTTGCTCACGGCCTGCCGGCTCATCGCGAGCCCGTCGCACAGCTCGGACAGTGTCTGGCCGTTTTTTGCGTGCAGCAGGTCCAGCAACCGACGGCGCGTGGCATCGGCCAGCGCCTTGAAAACGAGATCCATGCCGCTCCCAGGTCAATGGCTTTATTATGCAACCAAATGGTTGCATGTCAAGGGTGACAACTCTACTGACAATACGGTGTCAGCAGCCGGCGATCACACTGCAATCCCGGCGCAATGCAGGCTGGTTTCCACACCGAACCCGAACAACAACGCAACAAGGAGCTCGTCATGACGTCCGCAACGGCCACCGCAACCCTGGAACGCGCGATCGCGTGGTTCGACATCCCGTCCCTCGATTTCGAACGGGCAATCCGCTTCTACGAAACCGTGCTGCAAACCACGTTGCAGCGGGAAATCATCGGCGGCGTGCCGATGGCCACGTTCGATCGCGATGCGTCGAGCACCGGCGGCAGCATCGTGTTCGATCCGCAGCAGATGAAGCCGAGCGCGAACGGCGTGCTCGTCTACCTGAACGCCGGCGAATCGGTCGTCGCGGCGCTCGAACGCGTGAAGCGCGCGGGCGGCGTCGTGCAGGGCACGGTCGTCGAGCTGCCGAACAACTACGGCTACGTCGGCTACCTGATCGACACCGAAGGCAACCGCGTCGGCCTGCACGCGCCGAAATGCCACTGAGCGCAGCGGTCAGCGGGCCGGCGCGGCGCTATCATCGCGAAGTCCCCGTAGCCAGAGGAATCGAGGTGCTGTCATGACCCGCCGTGCCGACCGCCTGTTCCAGATCGCCGAGCTGTTGCGCGGGCGTCGTCTCACGACCGCGCAGCAGCTGGCCGACTGGCTGTCGGTGTCGCCGCGCACGGTCTATCGCGACGTGCGCGACCTGCAACTGTCAGGGGTGCCGATCGAAGGCGAAGCCGGCATCGGCTACCGGCTGAACCGCAATGCGAGCCTGCCGCCGCTCACGTTCACGGCCGAGGAGCTTGCAGCGCTCGCCACCGGCGCGCGGATGCTCGAAACCTGGGGCGGTGCGCGCTTCGCGAGCGGCGCGCGCTCGGCGCTCGCGAAGATCGCGTCGGCGATGCCGGCCGACAAGCGCACGGCACTCGACCGCCTGCCCGTATTCGCGCCGTCGTTCCACATCGACGAGACGTTTTGCGCGAAGGTCGACGCGATCCACCAGGCCATCGACACGCGCCACGTCGTCAGCTTCGGTTATCGCGACCGGCTCGGCGCGCATTCGCAACGCCGCGTATGGCCGCTCGGGCTCGTCTACTGGGGCGGGCGCTGGACCATCGGCGCGTGGTGCGAGCTGCGCGACGATTTCCGCACCTTCGACATCGCGCGGATGGGCGACATCACCGTGCACGAGCAGTTTCCGGACATGGAGGGACGGCGGATCGCCGACTACATGCGGATCGCGGAAGCGCCGATGCGCTGACCAAGCACGGTGGCGGGCGCGAGGCTGCGCGCCGCCGCCGTTCGTTCCCCAAGGGCCGTCGTGCGGCGCCCGGCCCTTCCTGCCTTACCCGCCGAACACCACCGGCCGCTTCGGCCGCTCGTCGACGTGCAGCGAAAACACGTCCGCCCGCGCGTAGTGGCCGACGACGTCGAAGTCGTAACGCGCCCGCACGAGTTCGTCGGTATCGATGCGCGCGGTCACGAGCCCGGCCTCGCCGATCAGCGGCTCCGTCAGCAGGTCGCCGAGCGGCCCGACGATCACGCTGCCGCCGCGGATCAGCGGCCGCTCGGGATCCCAGCCCGGCACATCGATGCCGAGCGCGCGCGGCGACGGCTGCACCTGGCACGCGCTCACGACGAAGCAGCGCCCTTCATGCGCGATGTGCCGCATCGAGCTCTGCCACAGGTCGCGCTCGTCGACGGTCGGCGCGCACCAGATCTGCACGCCTTTCGCGTACATCGCGCAGCGCAGCAGCGGCATGTGGTTCTCCCAGCAGATCGCGGCGCCCGCACGGCCGGCGCCCGTTTCGACGACGGGCAACGTCGAGCCGTCGCCCTGCCCCCAGATCAGCCGCTCGGTGCCGGTCGGCATCAGCTTGCGGTGCTTCGCGACGAGCCCGTCGCACGGATCGAGGAACAGCGCCGTGCAGTACAGCGTGCTGCCGCCGCGCTCGATCACGCCAACCACGAGGCTCGCGCCCGTGCGCTGCGACAGCGCGGCCAGCTCGTCGGTTTCCGGCCCCGGCACGTCGATCGCCTGCGCGGCGTATCGCGCAAACGCGTCGCGGCCTTCGGGCAGCCGGTAGCCGAGCCGCGTACCGAAGATCTCGCCTTTCGGATAGCCGCCGAGCACGGCCTCGGGCAGCACGACGAGCGACGCACCGCTGTCGCGGATCGCGGTTTCGTAGCCGAGGATCGTGTCGAGCGTGGCGCGCGTGCCGGCGGGCGATGCGCCGATCTGCAATGCGGCGATGACTGACGTGGACATGGTGGCGACTCCGGTGAATGGGGTGCCGCCATCTTTATCGATAAGATGTCATCGATCAAATCGATAGAAAGATATGTGTCATGAATGCGGATGATATCGCCGGCCTCGACCTGAACCTGCTGAAGGTGTTCGAGGCGCTGTACGAGGAAGGCGGCGCGAGCCGGGCGGCACTGCGGCTCGACCTCACGCAGTCGGCCGTCAGCGCGGCGCTGGCGCGGCTGCGCGTGATCTACGCCGATCCGCTGTTCGTGCGCACCGGCCGCGGGCTCGCGCCGACGCCGCGCGCGGACGAACTGAAGCCGATCCTGTCCGATGCACTCGACCGCTGCCGCGAAAGCCTCGCGATCGCGGCCGACAGCGGCGATCGCGTCGGCCGCACGATCTCGGTCGGGCTGTCGGACGACTTCGAGATCGCGCTCGGCCGCGCGCTGATCGACGCGGTCGCGCGGGAAGCAGCAGGCATCCGGCTGATCTTCCGGCAGACCCACAGCGGCATCGCCGGCGATGCGCTGCTGCGGCACGGCGTCGATCTCGCGATCGCGTCGGGCGGGTTCTCGGCGAGTGGGCTCAGCCGGCGCGCGGTCGCGACGGGCGGCTATGCGTGCCTGATCGATCCGGCCGCCCGCACGCGGCCGCCGCGCACGCTGACGCTTGCCGATTTTCTGCAGCGCGATCACCTGCTCGTATCGTCGGGCGGCGTGATCGGGATCGTCGACGAGGCGCTGGCCGCGCTCGGCCACAAGCGGCGCGTCGCGGCGTCGACCACGCATTTCGCCGCGCTGCCGTACCTGCTCGCCGGTTCCGACGCGGTGGCGACGATTCCCGCGCATGCGGCGCGCGCGATCGCGCAATCGACGCCGCTGCGCGCGCTCGCCTGCCCGGTCGATCTGCCGCGCTATCCGGTGGAAATCGGCTGGCGCACGAGCACGCAGCGCGACCCGGCAATCGTGCGCGTCCGCGACACGATCGCCGCGTGCGTCGCGCGCCTCGTCGAGCCATGAACGAAAGCGCCGCGGCGTCGCCAGCGCGCCAGCGGCGCGTGCCGCGCACGCACGACCCCGCGTTGACGCCGCATTTCACGCTGGGCGACGGCCGTGCCGCCACGTTCCGCACGATCGATCGTGCGCGCATGCCGCACCAACCGGGCCCGCGTCGCAGCACATCGGCAGGACGCAAGGCTTACGGGGTCGGATTCACTTAACGAGAGCGGCCGGCAGCGTTCAGTCGCAACCGGTAAAATGCCGAACCATGAAACCCGAAATCTGGACCCCGCATGTAACGGTCGCCGCGCTCGTCGAGCACGCCGGCCGCTTTCTCGTGATCGAGGAGGAAACCTCGACGGGCCTGCGCTTCAACCAGCCGGCCGGCCATCTCGAGGCCGGCGAAACGCTGGCCGACGCCGTGATCCGCGAAACGCTCGAGGAAACCGCGCACCCGTTCACGCCCGACGCACTCGTCGGCGTCTACCTCGCGCATTACGACCGCCCCGGCACCGCCGGCGCGACCTACCTGCGCTTTACGTTCTGTGGCACGGCCGGCGAGCCGGTCGCGGGCCACGTGCTCGACGAAGGCATCGTCCGCACGCTGTGGATGACGGCCGACGAACTGCGCGCGTGCAGCGAGCGGCATCGCTCGCCCGCGGTCATGCGCTGCGTCGACGACTATCTCGCCGGGCGGCGCATTCCGCTCGATTTCGTGCATACGCATTCGGTCGCGCCGCGCCCCGAAGCATTCGAACGTCAGGCGGTCAACAAATGAGCAAGCGCCGAGTAGTAGTGGGCATGTCGGGCGGCGTCGATTCGTCGGTGACCGCGTGGCTGTTGAAGGAACAGGGCTACGACGTGGTCGGCCTGTTCATGAAGAACTGGGAAGACGACGACGACGGCGAATACTGCTCGACGCGCCAGGACTGGATCGACGTCGTGTCGGTGGCCGACCTGATCGGCATCGACGTGGAAGCCGTCAACTTCGCCGCCGAATACAAGGACCGCGTGTTCGCCGAGTTCCTGCGCGAATACTCGGCCGGCCGCACGCCGAACCCCGACGTGCTGTGCAACGCCGAGATCAAGTTCAAGGCGTTCCTCGACCACGCGATGTCGCTCGACGCGGAAATGATCGCGACCGGCCACTATGCGCGCGTGCGCGAGCGCGACGGACGCTTCGAACTGCTGAAGGCCTTCGATCATACGAAAGACCAGTCGTACTTCCTGCACCGGCTGAACCAGGCGCAACTGTCTAAAACGATGTTCCCGCTCGGCGAGATCCCGAAGACGAAGGTGCGCGAGATCGCCGCCCAGATCGGGCTGCCGAACGCGAAGAAGAAGGATTCGACCGGCATCTGCTTCATCGGCGAACGGCCGTTCCGCGATTTCCTGAACCGCTACCTGCCGACGAAGCCCGGCCCGATGAAGACGCCCGACGGCAAGGTGGTCGGTGAGCACATCGGCCTCGCGTTCTACACGTTCGGCCAACGCAAGGGCATCGGCCTCGGCGGCAGCAAGAGCGGCAGCGGCGAACCGTGGTTCGTCGCGGCGAAGGACATCGCGTCGAACACGCTGTACGTCGTGCAGGGCCACGATCATCCGTGGCTGCTGTCGCGCGAGCTCGTCGCCGGCAACGTGAGCTGGGTCGCAGGCGAGCCGCCGGCAGACGGCTTCGCGTGCGGTGCGAAGACGCGCTACCGGCAGGCCGATGCGGCATGCGTGATCGGCGCCGCCGCACCCGGCCCGGCAGGCGAAGCCCGCTTCTCGCTCGCGTTCAACGACGCGCAGTGGGCCGTCACGCCCGGCCAGTCGGCCGTGCTGTACGACGGCGAGATCTGTCTCGGTGGCGGCATCATCGAGCTTGCGGCAGCCGGCCAGCCCGGTCAGGCCGCGCCGACGGAAGGCCACGCGCCGGCACTCGCCGACGCACGCTGACACATATTCGGTTTAGACTTGCGCCACGCCGCGCCCGGCGGGACACGATTCCGCCGCGGCCGGCGCGCCGCCGCGCAGCGTACGCATGGCGGTATTTCAAGATTCTTACGGAGTCCCCATGCTTTCACGACGCTATCTGGCGATGTGGTGTGCCGTCCTGCTGCTCGTCGCGGCGGCCGCGCTCGCGTCGGCCCACATGCTTTCCTGGCTGTGGATCATCATCCCCGTCGCCCTCGTCGCGCTCGGCGTGTACGACCTGAACCAGGACCGTCACGCGATCCTTCGCAATTACCCGCTCTGGGGCCACTTCCGCTTCCTGTTCGAATTCATCCGACCTGAAATCCGCCAGTACTTCGTCGAGGACGACACCGACGAGAAACCGTTCTCGCGTGCGCAGCGCAGCCTCGTGTACCAGCGCGCGAAGAACGTCGCCGACAACCGCCCGTACGGTACCGAGCTGAACGTGAAGGCCGTCGCGCACGAATGGATCAGCCACTCGCTCGCGCCGACGAAGCTGCCGAACCACGATTTCCGCATCCGGGTCGGCGCGAATCGCGCGCAACCGTACGATATTTCGATCTTCAACATCTCGGCGATGAGCTTCGGCTCGCTGTCCGCGAACGCCATCCGCTCGCTGAACCTCGGCGCGAAGAAAGGCGGGTTCGCGCACGACACCGGCGAAGGCTCGCTGTCGAAGTACCACCGCGAGAACGGCGGCGACATCATCTGGGAAATCGCGTCGGGCTACTTCGGCTGCCGCAACGACGACGGCACGTTCAACCCTGACAAGTTCGCGAAGCAGGCCGCCGATCCGCAGGTCAAGATGATCGAGGTGAAGCTGTCGCAGGGCGCGAAACCCGGCCACGGCGGCGTGCTGCCGGCAGCGAAGATCACGCCGGAAATCGCCGAGACGCGCGGCGTGCCGATGGGCAAGGACTGCATCTCGCCCGCGACGCACTCGGAATTCTCGACGCCGCGCGGGCTGCTCGAATTCGTCGACCGGCTGCGCACGCTGTCGGGCGGCAAGCCGACCGGCTTCAAGCTGTGCATCGGCCATCCGTGGGAATTCTTCGGCATTGCGAAGGCAATGATCGAGACCGGCATCGTGCCCGACTTCATCGTCGTCGACGGCGCGGAAGGCGGCACCGGCGCCGCGCCGCTCGAATTCACCGACCACGTCGGCGTGCCGCTGCAGGAAGGCTTGCTGCTCGTGCACAACACGCTCGTCGGGATCGGCGTGCGCGATCGCGTGAAGATCGGCGCGAGCGGCAAGATCATCACCGCGTTCGACATCGCCCGCACGCTCGCGATCGGCGCCGACTGGGTGAACTCGGCGCGCGGCTTCATGTTCGCGGTCGGCTGCATCCAGGCGCAGCATTGCCACACCGACCGCTGCCCGACCGGCGTCGCGACGCAGGACCCGGTGCGCCAGCGCGCGCTCGTCGTGCCCGACAAGGCCGAGCGCGTGTACAACTTCCACCGCAATACGCTGCATGCGCTGCAGGAACTCGTGCAGGCGGCGGGCCTCGGACATCCGTCCGAGCTGCGCGCGCATCACATCGTGCAGCGGGTTGCGCCGCACGAGGTGCGGCTGATGTCGCAGTTGCTGAAGTACCTGAAGCCCGGCGCGCTGCTCGACGGCCAGACCTGCGGCTTCACGCTGTACGACAAGTGGTGGCCCATCGCACGCAGCGATTCGTTCACGCTCGGCGAAGCCGTGTACGCGTCGATCGAGTGACGCACGCGGGCCGCCCCGCTCACGCGGCGGCCCGCACGGCAAAAAAGAAAAGCGCCCCGCGGGGCGCTTTTCTTTTGTCTGCCGAATGCGTGAATGCGTGGCCGGCGGCTCAGTTCTGCGGCAGCGTATCGGCGAACGATTGCCGCTGCTGGAGCTTCACGAAATACTTGTCGAGGTTCGGGTGGCGGTCGCGCCAGTTGAGCTCGGGCATCCGGAAGTCGAGGTAGCCGAGCGCGCAGCCGAGGGCGATGTCGGCGAGCGTGTAATGATTACCGACGCACCATGTCTTGCCGCCGAGGCCCTGCGACATCGCGACGAGACCGTCGTCGATCTTGCGCTGCTGGCGCGCGATCCAGCTCGCGCTGCGCTGCGCCTCGTCGCGCATCGTGTGTTCGATGCGAATCGCGACCGCGGCGTCGAGGACGCCGTCGCCCAGCGCTTCCCAGCAACGGACCTCGACACGCTCGCGGCCCGACGGCGGAATCAGTTTGCCGACCGGCGACAGCGTATCGACGTATTCGCAGATCACGCGGGAATCGAACACCGCGGCACCATCCTCCATCACGAGGCACGGGACCTTGCCGAGCGGATTCGATGCATGAATATTCGTCTCCGGCGCCCACACGTTCTCGAGCTCCAGCTTGTAGTCGATCTTCTTTTCAGCAAGCACGATCCGCGCCTTGCGGACGTACGGGCTGCCGAGCGAACCGATTAATTTCATCATCTGCCTTCTTTTTGGGAACCGCCGAGAGTATACGTTGTCGCCGATCATAACCGGCCAGCGTCGCACGACAGAAAATCGGCCGTCGGGCCTGTGGATGGTTTGCAACAACCGCCGCGCGGGCCGTCCGGCGCGACTCGCCGCCCCTCTTTCACGCGCGGCGTCCCGCAGCGCTACAATCGCACGATGAATGCGCCCCTCGATACCGCCATCGCCGTCGACGTCTACCGCCAGCGCCGTGAACGCGTGCTTGCCGCACTGCGTGCCGCGGGCGGCGGCGTCGCCATCGTTCCCACCGCGCCGGAACTGCTGCGCAACCGCGATACAACGTACCCGTACCGGTTCGACAGCTACTTCCATTACCTGACGGGCTTCACCGAGCCGGATGCCGTGCTCGTGCTGAACGCGGCCGCACCGCACGGCGCGCCGGAGTCGATCCTGTTCTGCCGCGGCAAGAATGTCGACCGCGAGATCTGGGAAGGCTTTCACTACGGACCCGACGCCGCGCGCGACGCGTTCGGTTTCGACGCGGCATTCGCGGTCGACGTGATCGACACCGAAATGCCGCGCCTGCTCGCCGATGCCGGCACCGTGCACTACCGGTTCGGCGCATCGGCCGACTTCGACCGCCAGCTTGCAGGCTGGATCGATGCGGTGCGCGCGCTGGCACGCACGGGTGTCGCCGCGCCGGACGCGCTGCTCGATCTCACGCCGCTGCTCGACGACATGCGGCTCGTGAAGGACGAACACGAACTCGCGACGATGATGCGCGCCGCGCACATCTCCGCGCTCGCGCACCGCCGCGCGATGCAGGTGTGCCGCCCCGGCATCCGCGAATACGAACTCGAGGCCGAGCTGCTGTACCTGTTCCGCAAGCATGGCGCGCAGTCGCCCGCGTACGGCTCGATCGTCGCGGCCGGCGCGAACGCATGCGTGCTGCACTACCCGGCCGGCAACGCGGCCGCGCAGGACGGTGACCTGATCCTGATCGACGCCGCGTGCGAACTCGACGGCTATGCGTCAGACATCACGCGCACGTTCCCAGCCAACGGGCGCTTCTCGGCCGCGCAACGCACGCTGTACGACATCGTGCTCGCCGCGCAGCAGGCCGCGATCGATGCGACGCGCGCGGGCGTGCCGTTCGAAGCGCCGCACGATGCGGCCGTGCGCGTGCTCGCGCAGGGGCTGCTCGACACTGGCATCATCCCGAAGTCACGTTTCTCGACGGTCGACGACGTGATCGCCGAGCGCGCGTACACGCGCTTCTACATGCACCGCACGGGCCACTGGCTCGGGATGGACGTGCACGACTGCGGCGACTACCGCGAGCGGCTCGCCGCGCGCGACGGCAACGGCGCGCTGCCGTGGCGCACGCTGAAGCCCGGCATGACGCTGACGGTCGAGCCCGGCCTGTACGTGCGTGCCGCCGACGACGTGCCGCCCGAGTACTGGAACATCGGCATCCGCATCGAGGACGACGCGATCGTGCGCGAGCAGGGCTGCGAATTGATCACGCGCGGCGTGCCCGTCGACGCCGACGAGATCGAAGCGCTGATGCGCGCGGGCGCATGACCGGCCGCCGACCGTTACCACCGTTTCACGAATCAAGATGACGACCGCTTCCTCCCCGGCCACGCCGGACTACGACCTCGCCATCGTCGGCGCGGGCCCCGTCGGGCTCGCGCTCGCCGGCTGGCTCGCACGCCGCAGCGCGACGCAGCACGCATCGATCGCGCTGATCGATGCGCGCGAACCGGCCGCGAGCGCGAACGACCCGCGCGCGATCGCGGTGTCGCACGGCAGCCGCGTGCTGCTCGACACGCTCGCGTGGCCCGCCGATGCGACGCCGATCGAACATATCCATGTGTCGCAGCGCGGCCATTTCGGCCGCACGCTGATCGACCGCGACGAGCACGACCTCGCCGCGCTCGGCTACGTCGTGCGCTACGGCTCGATCGTGCAGGCGCTCGCGGGCGCCGTGCGCGGCACGCGCGTCGACTGGCTCACGTCGACCACCGCACGCGCGCCGCGGCAGGATGCCGACGGCGTCACGCTGACGCTCGACGGCCCGCAGGGCGAACGCACGGTGCGCGCGCGTATCGTCATCAACGCCGAAGGTGGGCTGTTCCACGAACAGCAGGCCGATACGGCCAAGCATCGGCGCGACTACGGGCAGACCGCGCTCGTCGGCACGGTCACGGTATCGGCGCCGCGCCCGAACGTCGCGTGGGAGCGCTTCACGCATGAAGGCCCGCTCGCCCTGCTGCCGCTCGGCGGGCCGCGCCAGGCCGACTACTCGCTCGTCTGGTGCTGCGCGCCCGACGAAGCGG